>JBILTI010000140.1:0-5518 GCA_044371595.1 Bacteriovoracaceae bacterium | reverse complement strand
CTCCGCTTCGATGAACGCGCCGAGGGCCGGCGGCGGCGCCGGACGTTCGATCGGCCCCCGGAGGAGCGCCATGGTCTCCGATCCGTCTCCGACGTAATCCGCAGCTTCGCGGAAGAGCCACCAGGGCAGGTCCATGAACTCGCAGAACGATTCCTGTAACACGGTCCGGTTTACCTTCGTCGGGATCTTGCTCCCGGAGAGGAGGAAGAGACCCCAGCAGGCGTCGGCGGCGGGCGCGGAGAGAAAATAATTTCTCAAGCTGTCCACTTTCTTCGTCGTCGCGGTCGTCTGGTCGAGGTCGCGGAGGAGGGCCAGGAATCGTTCCATCAGGCGTCCTCCTCGAGCTCGTAGGGGAGCTTCAGGTCCCGCGCCTCGATCCCCTTCTCCCGGAGGTAGCGGACGATCGCGTCGGTGTTCCCGTGGGTAAAGAGGACCCTCCGGGCACCGGTCTCCGTCACCGTTCGGAGGAGCGCGGGCCAGTCCGCGTGGTCCGAGATCACGAAGCCGCGCTCGTAGCCCTTCCGCCGGCGGTTTCCCCGGAGCCGCATCCACCCGGAGGCGAAGCCGACGCGTTTCGGGGTCAGCCGCTTGCTCCAGCTCGAGCCGAGCGCCGCGGGCGGACAGAGGACGAGGGCGCCCGTAAGCCGCTCCTTCTCGTCGAGGGGAACCTTGTGAACGAGGGGCCAGGAGAGCCCCGCGCGCGCGTAGGTGTGATTAAGTTCGTCGATCGTTCCGTGGACCCAGAGGGGTTCGTCGGTCAGCTCCCGAAGGCCCGCGATGAGCCGCTGCGCCTTTCCCAGCGCGTAGCAGGCGACGACGGAGTTGTATCCCTCGGACCGGTTCCGTTGCCACCACTCGTAGATCTTTCGGACCTCGCCGCGGAAGTCGGGCCAGCGGTAGACCGGGAGCGCGAACGTCGCCTCGGAGATAAAGACGTCGCAGGGAACGACCTCGAAGGGCCGGCAGGTCGGATCGGCGTCGCGCTTGAAGTCACCGGAGAAAACCCAAACCTCGCCGCGGTAGGCGAGCCGGACCTGGGAGGAGCCGAGGATGTGGCCCGCGGGATGGAAACTCAGCTCGACGTCGCCGAGGCGAAACGATTCCCCGTACGGGTAGGTCCGGAGATTCACCCCGGGGAGGCGCTTCCCGAGGATGTGGACGCTCTCGTCGACGGCGACGTAGCAACCCATGCTCGGGTGCGCGTGGTCCCCGTGGCCGTGAGTGATGACCGCCGTGTCGACCGGCCTCCACGGGTCGATGTAGAAGCCGCCGGGGGCGCAGTAGAGACCTTCGGTCGTGAGCGACAAAAGTTCCATCGGCTTAGTTTAAGCTTCGGCCCTCGAGCTAGACAGGAAACATTGTTAGACAAATCTGCTTACGAGAACGCGGCGCTAGGTTTTGGCCGGAGATTTCGCGAGCTTGGCGAGGGCCTTGAGCGTGGCGGTGGAGAAGTTCGAGTCCTCCGCTTCGAGCGGCCGCCACTCGGCGGAGGCGGCGAACGGAAGCTTTTCGAATTCGCGCTCTCCCAGGACGAGGACGCTGTTCTTGATCTTGTACTTCGTGATGCCCGTCGTGAACGAGAAGTCGGCCTCGAGGTCGGTGTCGAGCCGCGGATACTGCCGGAGACCCGCGTCGGTCGACGAGAGGATGAAGGTCGGGACCTCGTATTGACCCGCGAGCCATTCGCCCGCATCCTTCCGATAAACGAGGAGCTTGCCCCGCTTCCGCACGATGACCCGGAGGAGATGGAGCTCGTGGTTTACGCCGGCGGCGGCCGAGGCCTTGACCGCGGGCCACGCGAGCGGATCACCGGCCTCGAAGCTCCGGCAATCCCCCTTCAGGGGACAGAGCTCGCAGCTCGCCTTCCGCGCCTGGCAGAAGGTGCGTCCCAGGTCCATCAGCGCCTCGTTCAGGGCGCGGAAGGAGACACCACCGGGGAAGAGCTCGCGGTCCTCGAAGCGGCGCTGGATCTCCGCCTGGAGCCGGGGTCCCTTCTCCTGCGGAAGGCGGAACAGCCGGGCGATCACGCGCTCGAGGTTGGCGTCCACGGCCAGGGCACGCCGGTCCATGCCGATCCCCACCAGGGCGCTGGCGGTGTAGGGCCCGATGCCAGGGATCTCCATGAGCGCGGCCCGGTCCTGCGGAAACTCTCCGCCGTGGTCGCGGAAGATCGCTTCGGCGATCTTCTTAAGGTTCCGGGCCCGCCGGTAGTAGCCAAGGCCCTTCCAGGCGACGGTGAGCTCTTCTTCGGAGGCGCGGGCGAGGCTCGGGAGGTCGGGGAAGCGAACGAGGAAGCGCTCGAAATGGTTCCGGACCGTCGCCACGGTGGTCTGCTGGAGCATGATCTCCGACACGAGGGTCCGGTAGAGGGAGCGTTTTCGACGCCACGGGAGGTCCGGAAACAGTGCCCCGGACCAGGCGATGAGGCCTTCAAGATTCATGGGGAGGATCTTCCGCAGAAAACCTAAGATTGGCAAGGGACCTTAAAGGAGCTGTAACGGTTTCCGAAACATAAGACCATGAGAATAGAATCGAACACGATCAAGAACCTCCTCCGGGGGGTGGGCATCCTCCTCCTCGGCGTGCTCTTCCTCTACCTCACCCGCGGGACGGTCGACGTTTCTCGGGATCATCAGGCGGCGTCCCTCCTGGGTCTTTTCCTGCTCCTCCTCGGGGCCGCGCTCGTGATCCTCAACGAACGGGTCGTCGTCGTCTCTGGGGAGCGAAAGGACCTGACGGTGCGCCGGAGTTCTCTGCGGAGCCGCGAGACGCGGGTCATCCCCTTCGCCGGGGTCCGTTCCGTGAACGTCGTGAAGCTGGGTCGGACGCACAAGGGAACCGCGTCGTACCACATGAACATTACACTGAAAACAGGGGAACGGATCTCCACGGGCCGAAGCTCCCGCGTCGGTGACGAAATCAATGCAATCGCCCGGGAATTCCCGGACCTCGTCGGCTGCGCCACGCAGGACGCTCCAACCTCCCATCCGATCGACGGGACCCACCTCCTCGTCTCGCTCGCCGGGGCGGTGGTCATCTACCTCGCCTGGTACCGGTTCGCCGTCGGTCCCTGGTGCCGGGCGATGTGGTTCGGAACGGCGCCGCCGGTGATCATCCTCGCGGGCTTCGCGGCGCTCTTGATCGGTTGGCGCCGGCGCAAGACCTAGCGGCAGCTCTTCGCGAGCTCGTCGGCGAGGGCCGAGAGCTGCGTCCCGGTCAGGGGATCCTTGTCGCCGCGGAACTTCCCTTTCTTCGCCTCGATGAAGTCCGCGAACTCCTTGTGGAACTCGTAGATGTCGGTGACGATCACGAGCTTCCGGACGTCGGAGCGTTCGATCCAATCCATGAGCCGCTTGTAGTCGTTGAGGCCCTGGTTGTTGCACAGCTGCTCCATCGACCCGGCCTGCTTGATCGAGGTGTCGAACATCATGACGTTGACCTTCTGGTTAAAGCCGCAGGTGTCGTCGAGGGACTTCACGAGGGATTTCCGGTGGCAGGAGCCGTCCGGCCGCTGGAAATCGAACTCTTTCATCGACGACGAGGTGTCGATCCAGAGATCGAACTTCGGCGCGGCCGCGGGGGTTCCCCGGGCCTTGCCGCAGAAGATGTCGAACCGGTTCGTCCCGTCGCAGAGCACGAGCTCGCGGTCCACGGAGGCGCCGGTCGGGATCGTGGGCGTAGCACTCAGGATCTTCTCCGTCGCGACGTCGGTCGGGCCTCCGGCGTCGTCTTTCTTATAAAGGCCATACTGCGGATCGAAGCAAAAGTCGCCCATCTCCTGGCACTGGAGCTCGGCGACCGGCGCCCGGTACACATAGGCGGGCCGATCGAGGAGTTCCCGCAGGAGCGCGGTCTTCGTGTTCGACAGGAACCAGACCTCGATCTCCTTCGGGGCGGCGGCGGCGGCGGCGACGAAAATCAGGGGTACCAGGAGGTGGATCAAAACTGGATGTTCCTCTGCCGGAAGTAGCGGAAGATCGCGTCTCCGAGATCGACGATCAGGTCCCGGTCGTTAACGTCGAGGTTCAGGAAGTCGTTCAGGTACGCCTTCTGGCGCGGAGAAAGCGTTTCGAGCTTTTCCCGCATCGAGAGCTCCGTCCGGGTTACGCCCGAAGGAGAAGCTTCGCCGAAGGGCATCTGCTGCTTCCGTCCACCGACGTTGATCGTCGCGTTGGTCTTCCGAGGGGCCTCGCCGGCGCGGGACCCTTCGGGCACCTCATCGGAAGATTTCTGCTCTTTGTAAAACTGCACCAGCCGCTTGAAGGTCTCCGTCGACTCTTCTTCGACGCCGTCGATGATCTCGTGGAGCGGAATCTCGAGCGTTGCGATGAGATTTGCAACGAGTTGCTCGTCGACGTTCGACGTTTTCAGGTTGAGGAAGCGACTCATCGTCGAGATCCCCACGTTCATTTTCTCGGAGAGGTCTTTCTGAGTGAGCCCGCCCCGCAGTTGCATATATTTACGAACGACGGCGAGGAAACTCTCTAAAAAGTCTGGACTAAAGCGGATCATGACCCACCCCCTTGAAATTCTTGTCGGATTGCAAAAAATTTCCTTAATGCAATTCTCTATCTTGACGCAATCAGTTAATTTGCATATCATTGCAGTCAGGAATAGCGCCGCAATCGGAGGGGCCAATGTTCACACAAGCAATTGAAAAGACTCAATTTGTATCTTCGGAGCTCTACCAACTTATCAAGGATGAGGCCCTGGACTCCGTCGTCATCTCCTCCCAAATCCTGGCCGGCTCACGCATCCTCCTGAGCACCTACCGGCAAGTTGTCTTCTCCGATTGCGTGTTCTATGGCTGTGATTTTCAAGGTGTCCGGTTTGAAAACTGCATCTTTGAAAATTGCGGGTTTGAATTCACTCACTTTAAAAAATGTCACTTTAAGAATTGCAGCTTCTCGGATTGCAACTGGCTGGCATCCACATCAACAGGATCTGTTTACGAAGATTGCGAACTTTATCCTTCTCAAGATGAGTTACTGATCCGGGGTCAGAACGAGATCCTCTACACCCGGAACCAGGACTACACGACTGACATTTATATAGAACTGGCGGCGGCCTAAACCAAGGAGTCCCCCTGAACTTAAGCTTTTACGGCCTTTCGGTCATGCTCAATCTTTTCGGCTTGGCGGTCCTGATATCGGCATACGGGATCTAGCCAGGGATTCCTACCCAAGGGGCCCGGAGGAAACTCCGGGCCTTTTAGTTCGTGCGCCCGGAGTTGCGTCGCCCGCCCCCCTGATAAATAATAGGTAGAAAAGGAAGCCTCATGAACCTCCTCGCCGCCCTACTCTTCGCGACCCTCGCGCTCCCGTCCGCCGCCGCCGCGAGCGAGATGAACGGAATCCGCCTCCGCGACTACGCGGGCTTCGAGGGGAAGTGGAAGCTCGTGACGGCCCGCTACCGGACGGACAACCGCGAGCTCCGCTTCGTCTATGCGAACCCCGTCGCGGCGAAGGCGATCGAGGCCGGGGCCAAGGTTTATCCGAAGGGTGCGATCTTCGCCAAG
>JBILTI010000139.1:0-5534 GCA_044371595.1 Bacteriovoracaceae bacterium | reverse complement strand
TTCGAGCGAGAGGAAGAACTTCGAGGCGCCGGGGTCGCCCTGGCGGCCTGAGCGGCCCCGTAGCTGGTTGTCGATCCGGCGCGACTCGTGGCGCTCGGTGCCGATGATGTAGAGGCCTCCGATGGCCTTCGTTTCCGGTGTGAGCTTGATGTCCGTCCCCCGGCCCGCCATGTTCGTGGCGATCGTGACGGCGCCGCGCTGGCCCGCCATCGCGACGATCTCGGCCTCGCGGGCGTGGTTCTTCGCGTTCAGGACCTCGTGGCGGATGCCCTTCGCGGCGAGGAACTGGGAGATGAGCTCCGAGGACTCGATGGAGATCGTTCCGACGAGGACCGGCTGGCCGCGCTTGTGGCAGTCTTCGATGAGCTTCGACACGGCCTCGTACTTCGCCTTTCGGGACGCGTAGACGACGTCGGCCTGGTCGCTCCGGACCATCGGGAGGTTCGTCGGGATGACGACGACCTCGAGGTTGTAGATCTTCATGAACTCGTCGGCTTCGGTGTCGGCGGTACCGGTCATACCCGAGAGCTTTGAATAGAGGCGGAAGTAGTTCTGGAACGTGATGCTCGCGAGCGTCTGGTTCTCGGACTTGACCTCGACGCCTTCCTTCGCCTCGACGGCCTGGTGGAGGCCGTCTGACCAGCGCGAGCCTTCCTTCATCCGGCCCGTGAATTCGTCGACGATGATGACTTTGCCGTCGCGGACGACGTAGTCGACCTCGTTCTTAAAGAGCGTGTGGGCGCGGAGCGACTGATTCACGTGGTGGAGGACTTCGATGTTGCGGACGTCGTAGAGGTTCCCGATGTTCAGGATCTCCTGGATGCGGACGATCCCGGCCTCGGTGAGGACGGCCGAGCGCTGCTTCTCGTCGACCGTGTAGTGCGTGTCCCGGGCGAGCTGCGGGATGACCTGGTTCACGACGCCGTAGAGCCGCGTGTCGCCCTCTGACGGGCCCGAGATGAGGAGCGGCGTCCGCGCCTCGTCGATCAGGATCGAGTCGACCTCGTCGACGATGCAGAAGTGGTGCTCGCGCTGGACGTAGTCGTTCAGGTCGAACTTCATGTTATCTCGAAGGTAGTCGAAGGCGAACTCGTTGTTCGTGCCGTAGGTGATGTCGGCCTCGTACGCGGCCTTCCGGTCGGCGTCGTCCATGTTGGCGGTGATGCAGCCGACGGTGAGGCCCAGCCAGCTGTAGAGCTTCCCCATCTCGTGCGAGTCGCGGGTCGCGAGGTAGTCGTTCACGGTGACAAGGTGTGCGCCGCGGCCCGTGAGGGCGTTCAGGTACAGCGGGAGCGTCGCCGTGAGCGTCTTCCCTTCGCCGGTCTTCATCTCCGAGATCTTCCCCTGGTGGAGGACGAGGCCCCCGAGGATCTGGACGTCGAAGTGGCGCATGTTCATGACCCGCCAGCTCGCCTCGCGGACGACGGCGAAGGCGTCGGGGAGGATGTCGTTCACCGTCGCGCCGCCGTTCCGGAGCTTGTCCCGGAAGATCCGGGTCTGGTCCTGGAGCTCGGCGTCGGCCATGGCCTTATACTTCGCCTCGAGCGCGTTCACCTGATCGAGGGTCGGCCGCAGGGCCTTGAGGTCCCGGTCTTGCTTCGTACCGAATAACTTTCGCATCATTGAATCTAGCATGGCGTAACCTTTTTTATTTTAAGTCTTAGTCGAGGATGAAATAGAGGGGATCGACGGCGATGCCGTTGACCCGGACTTCGTAGTGGAGGTGGGGGCCCGTGGAGTGGCCCGTGTTGCCCACGGCGGCGAGGAGCGCCCCGCGCTTCACCTTCTGACCCGCGCGGACGCTCAGGCTCTGGTTGTGCGCGTAGATGGTTTCGATGCCGTAGCCGTGGTCGACCTGGACGAACTTCCCGAAGCCGGCCTTCTCGCCGGAGAAGGTCACGATGCCGTCGGCCGGCGCGTGGACCGGGGTCCCGTAGGGAGCGCCGACGTCGAGGCCCTCGTGCATCTTCAGCCGGCCCGCCCACGGCGACATCCGCTGGCCGAAGTAGCTCGTGATCCAGCCGTCGGCCGGTAGTATCGTCGGCGTCGAGTTCAGGAACGACTCCTTGTCGAGGAGGAACTGGTCGAGCTCGTGGATGTTCGTCTCGATCTTCGCGATCACCTCGCGGACCTGCGCGTACTTGAAGTCGAATCTCGCGTAGTCGGTGGAGAGCGAGAAGCTCCGGCGCGCGAGGTCGGACCACTGCTTCGTCAGGAGGTAGCTCCGCTCGAGGCCCAGGGACGCCGCGATCTTCTTGTCGTAGAGCGACTTCAGTTCCTTGAACCGCGTCTGGTCCTCGATGTCCTCGGCGAAGTCGAAGTCAAGCGACGAGTTGAGGTCCTTCAGCGAGAAGCTCTCCTTCGTCTCGCCCGTCTCGGCCTTGTAGACCGGGCCCTTCGTGCTGACGTCCTCGAGGCCCGTGATGACCCGGAGCTTCTTCTCGAACGTGTTGATCCGCTTCAGGTCGTCGCCGAGCGTGTTCATCTTCATCTGGAAGAGCTGGATCTGTTCCTTGAGCTGCCGGTTCTCGATCGAGAGGTGCTTGTTTTCGTAGACCTGCTGCAGGATCTTCCAGTAGTCGTAGGCGAGGACGCCGACGAGTAGCGCGAACATGACGGTCATGAACGCGAGCGACTTAAAGAGCACGGTCGGGATTCGATACGTCTTGACCCCTTTCTGCTTCTCGGGGACGACCATCACGGTATAGTAATTGTCCATGCCCAATATTTTACGTTAGTCCCGGGGGAAAGGGAAACACAAAACGGCGAAAAGATTACGCTCGGGCGACGGCAACGATCACCGAAATGTTGTCCTGGCCGCCGTTCTCGTTGGCCTGCCGGATGAGCTCCCGGACCGTGCGCTCGACGTCGGCCTGGCCGCAGCGGCCCGGCTCGCCGAGGTTCCGCTGCACGAGGTGCAGGATGTCCCCGTCCGAGACCTTGCCATGCAGGCCGTCGGAGCAGATCAGAAAGACGTCGTTCTTGCAGATGCGGTAGTGGAAGACGTCGACCTGGACCTCGGTCTCGAAGCCGACGGACCGGACGAGGACGTTCTTCTGCGGGTCGCGGACCGCCTCGTCGCGGGTGTAGATCCCCAGGTTAAGCTTCTCCTGGACGAACGAGTGGTCGCGGGTCAGCTGGAAGATGTAGCCGTTGCTCACCAGGTAGACGCGCGAATCCCCGACGTTTCCGATCACCAGCTGCGGGCCCTTGAACTGGATCGCCGAGACCGTCGTCCCCATGCCGTGGAGCTCCGGGCTCTCCTCGGCCTTCTTGAGGATCGCGCGGTTGACCTCCCGGATCGTCTCCTTCATGAGCTTCTCCGGCTCGAGGGCCGCGTGCTCCTTGATGAACTCCGGCATGACCTGCACCGAGAGCTGGGACGCGATGTCGCCCCCGTTGTGGCCCCCCATGCCGTCGGCGACCGCGAAGAAGTGATGAGCGTGGTCGAGACAGATCGAATCCTGGTTCGTCTTCCGCTTACGCCCGATGTCCGTGGCACCGGCACAAATGATTCCCATGGAGGCCCCTGTTGTCTGTATTTCCTAATCATAGATTGAACCGCCTTTTAGTCAAACAGTAATCGCGTCCCCGAGTCCTCCGCTCGGGCTTTGCGCGCGAATTACCATCTTGTTGGATTTGTTTGGAGGAGTTACCCTTACAGCGTACAATAAAGTATGGGCCCGAGGGCCCGGCAACTACGCCTTATACGCCTTAGGGGAGGAAGTCCATGGCCAGCTCCAACTTTGACATCCAGTCGTTCATCTCGCAGCACTACAACCCGAAAGACTTTTCCCACCTCCACTGGCAGGGGAGCTTCCAGGAGTATGTGGACCTCGTGATGAAGAACCCGAAGATCGCGCGGAACTCGTTCCAGCGGATCTACGACATGATCATGAGCTACGGCACCTCCCAGTACACCGAGTACAAGAAGGACGTCGTCCGCTACCACTTCTTCGACGACCCGTTCGAGAACGGCAAGGACGCGATCTTCGGCATCGACGTCCACCTCATGAAGCTCGTTAACTTCTTCCAGTCCGCGGCCCTCGGCTACGGCACCGAGAAGCGGGTCCTCCTGCTCCACGGCCCGGTCGGCTCGGCGAAGTCGTCCATCGCCCGGCTTCTGAAGAAGGGCCTCGAGCACTACTCGCGCACCGACG
This sequence comes from Bacteriovoracaceae bacterium, assembly GCA_044371595.1. Classification (GTDB taxonomy): domain Bacteria; phylum Bdellovibrionota; class Bacteriovoracia; order Bacteriovoracales; family Bacteriovoracaceae; genus Peredibacter. The sequence continues at coordinate 1,374 of JBILTI010000139.1, read as the reverse complement.
ACGGCGCGCTCTACGCCTACGAGTGGGTCGACGAGGAGGGCTCGGCCATCCTCGGGGGCCAGAAGGTCTTCCCGTCGCCGATGCACGAGGAGCCGCTGAAGCTCCTCCCGACCGAGGTCCGCGACCGGTTCCTCGCCGAGCTCGTGAAGGCGCACCCGTCGCTCAAGTACAAGGTGAAGATCAAGGGCGAGGTCAACCCGGCCTGCCGGTTCATCCTGAACGAGTTCATGCTGAAGTACGACGGCGACTGGAACAAGGTCATGCGCCACCTCCGCGTGAAGCGCCTCATCCTCTCGGAGAAGGACCGCCGCGGGATCGGCACGTTCCAGCCGAAGGACGAGAAGAACCAGGACTCGACCGAGCTCACCGGCGACATCAACTACCGGAAGATTGCGATCTATGGCTCCGACTCGGACCCGCGGGCCTTCAACTTCGACGGCGAGTTTAACATCGCCAACCGCGGCATCGTCGAGTTCATCGAGATGCTGAAGCTCGACGTCGCTTTCCTCTACGACCTCCTCGGCGCCTCGCAGGAGCAGTCGATCAAGCCGAAGAAGTTCGCGCAGACGAACATCGACCTAGTGATCCTGGGCCACACGAACGAGCCCGAGTACCGGAAGCTCCAGTCGAACGAGTTCATGGAGGCCCTCCGGGACCGGACCGTGAAGATCGACGTCCCGTACATCACTCGGCTCGACCAGGAGACGCGGATCTACCGGAAGGACTACAACAAGGAGACGATCCCGAACATCCACATCGCCCCGCACACGCTCGATATGGCCTCGACGTGGGCGATTCTGACGCGGCTCGAGGAGCCGAAGAAGTCGGACCTGACGAAGCTCCAGAAGCTCAAGCTCTACAACGGCAAGACGCTCCCGGGCTACAACGAGGACAACGTGAAGGAGCTCCGGAAGGAGGCCGTTCGCGAGGGCCTCGAGGGGATCTCCCCGCGCTACATCCAGGACAAGATCTCGAACGCGCTCGTGAAGAACGGCCACGTCGGGTGCCTAAACCCGTTCATGGTCTTCAACGAGCTCGAGTCAGGCCTGAAGCACCACGCGCTCGTGAACTCGCCGGAGCAGCTCGACCACTACCGCGAGATGCTCGCGGTCTGTCGGCAGGAGTACGAGGACATCGTTAAGAACGACGTCCAGAAGGCGATCAGCGTCGACGAGTCGGCGATCCAGACGCTCTGCGCGAACTACGTCGACAACGTCAAGGCCTACACGCAGAAGGAGAAGATCCGCAACAAGTACTCGAACAAGCTCGAGGAGGCCGACGAGCGCTTCATGCGGGCGATCGAGGAGAAGATCGACATCCCCGAGTCGCGGAAGGACGACTTCCGCCGCGAGCTCATGAACTACATCGGGGCGC
>JBILTI010000138.1:0-5541 GCA_044371595.1 Bacteriovoracaceae bacterium | reverse complement strand
CGGCTGCCTCGAGCGGAAGGAGCTGACCGACACGGTCATCGGCATGATCAACCAGGGCGGGAAGTTCAACGTGAAGTCGACGCCGACGCTGATCGTGAACGGAAAGAAGATCGAGGGCACGATCCCGAACGGCCAGTTCTTCGCGATCTTCGACGACATCCTGAGCGGTAAGTAGATGCTGATCGAAACCCACTGCCACCTCGACTACCTGAAGGCCCTGCCGCTAGCCGAGCTCCGCGAGAAGATCGCTGCGGCGGGGATCGTGAAGGTGGTGACGATCGGCGTGGACCCGGAGAACCTCGACCCCGTGCGGGACCTAGCCGACGCCTACCCGGAGGTCTACTTCACGCAGGGGATCCACCCGCACGACGCGAAGGCGGCGACGGCGGTCGAGTTCGAAAAGATCGCGGCCCGCGCGGCCCATCCTAAGATGGTGGCCGTGGGCGAGATCGGCCTCGACTACCACTACAACAACTCCCCGCCGGAGCTGCAGCGGGCGCAGTTCGAGCGGCAGCTCCAGCTCGCCGTCGACCACGACCTCCCGGTCGTCATCCACACGCGCGAGGCCGATGCCGACACCGAAGCGATCCTCAGGAACTTCTCGCGGACGCTCGCCCGGAAAGGCGTGATCCACAGCTTCACCTCGGGCCCGGCGCTCGCCGAGTTCGTCCTATCCGAGGGGTTCCACATCGGCTTCAACGGCATCGTCACGTTCAAGAAGGCCGAGAACGTGCAGGCGGTGGTGCGGCTTACACCGGCCGACCGGATCCTCTTCGAAACCGATTCCCCGTTCCTGACACCGGTTCCTCACCGGGGGAAGGAAAACGCTCCCTACTACCTCCCGTTCGTCGCGGCGAAGATCGCCGAGCTCAAGGGCGCGGATCCTGCGCTCCTCGAGGCGGAGGTGTACCGGAACTCGCTCCGCTGCTTCCCCAAGCTCGCCTAGGGACCCCGGAGTTCCTGGCCCGCGAGGAACCGCCGCGGGAGCGAGAGGTCGACTTCGTAGAGGACTTCCAGAGGGCCGGGGCACGGGCCCCGGTGATCTTCAGTTGAGGCGCGAGAAGTAGACTTGAAGGATCACGGCACGTTCGAAGCGATCGAGGTTCTCTCACACCTCGCGCGGATCGGTCGGAGCTGGTAAGGTCATAGGTTCCTCCGGCCGCGGATCTTTAGCGCGCCTTGGCCTTCGCCGCCTAAGCGCTTGATCCCGCCGCGGGTCTTTATCTCTGAGGCGAGGAGTGGTTTTTTATCCCGGGACGACTTAACAAGGAGCCCGCATGAGAACCGTCCTTTCTTTGATCCTCATCCTCGCCGCCTTCCGGGCCCACGCCGACTGCGACGTGGCGCCGCTGAAGAAAGAGATCGTTTTGCAGTACGCCGCGGTCCTGCCCGTGAAGAACGAAAAGGGCGAGCTCGGCCACGCGCGGGGGCGCAACTTCGTCGTGTCCGACTACCTCATGCGCGTGAAGAACGAGAGCTTCCTCATCGCGAACTTCGACCTCCGGATCCGGTGGCTCCGGGGCCACGATCAGACCGTGAAGACCTTGGTGGTCGCGACGGTGGATCCGGCGACGTGCCGGATCGAGGGCTACGAGGGCGGCGACACGCTCGGCACGTCGATGTCCCGGAACTAGCGGCTAAGATTCGACCTTAAAGCTTCCGAGCATCTTTCCGAGGCTGGTCTTCGGCTCCGACGGGTTCCGGGGGCCGGCCTTCGGCGCGCCGTCGGTGCCCTTGCCGCCGGGCCGCCCCCCGTGGTCCGGGCGCTTCGCCTCGCGGGCCTCGTCGCCGTGCCCCTCGTCGGAGACGTACTCGGGGTAGAACGGGAGCTCGGACTTGTAAACGATCCGGTCGAGGTGCTTCACGAAGCCCGACCAGTGGCCCGTAGCCGAGTCGGTCCGGCGGATCTGCTCGAGCGATCCCATCTTCGAATCCATGAGATCGATCAGGTGAACGAGGTACGCCTCGGAGGTCTGCGGGATCTTCGGCGAGCCGTACTCGTACTCCCCGTGGTGCGCGAGGAGGATGTGCTTCAGATGGAGCTTCAGGTAGTGCGGGAAGTTCCGGATCTTGTAGGAATACCGGTCGACGAGCTCGAGGCCCTTCACCAGGTGCCCGACGAGCTTCCCTTCTTCCGTGTAGTCGACGGTCACGCCGTCGGTGAGCTCGTAGATCTTGCAGAGGTCGTGGAGCACGCAGCCGGCGACGACGTAGTTCTCGTTCACCCGGTAGTGCTTCGAGAGCGCGAGCGCCAGCTCCGAGCACGAGAGGATGTGCTCGAGAAGGCCGGAGCGGTACGCGTGATGGATCGTCTTGCCGGCCTGCCAGACCTTTAGCCGCCGGGCGATCTCGGCGTCGGTGACGATGTTCCGGAGGAGGTCGCGGATGTAGACGTCGGTGAGGCCCTCGATGATCGCAAGGAGCCGCGCGTACATCGCCTCCGGGTCCCCGGAGCTCTTCATGATGAAGTCGTCCATGTTCACGTCGGCTTCGGAAACCTTCGCGATCTGGGCGACGACGAACTGGCGGCGGCCCTGGTAGAAGTTGAGTTTCCCGCGGACGCGGACGAAGGTGTTCTTCACGATCGCCGCCTCGACCTCGGGGGAGTATTGCCAGAGCCGGGACTCGAGGTCGCCGGTGGCGTCGGTGAGGATGAGGTTGAAGTACTTCTTTCCGCTCTTGTCCTCCATGGTGTTGATCAGCTTCACGAGGAAGATCGATTCAAATTCTTCTTTGCCCTGCAAGTCGGAAATAAAGAGTTTTGTCATAGTAGCCTCGAGCGTTAAGTACCTAAAATAAGAAGTTGAGATTACACTGATCTCCCTGAATTCGCTACACAAAACCTCTCGCTTAGAGTATGTTCTAAGCGCTTAAAATATCTTAGTTTTGAATCTTACTGTTCGTCACTTCTGTGACATGAGGAGTCTTATGAAAACTGTAAAAATTGGAGTCAACGGCGTTGGTCGAATCGGTCGCACGATCCTGCGCGCCTACTTCGACCGGATCGCGAAGAACGTCGACGCGCACATCGAGATCGTCGCCGTCAATAACCCCGGCGAGCCGAAGCCCTACGTCCACCTCCTTAAGCACGACTCGCTCCACGGCCGGCTCGAAGGCGACTTCAGCTTCAACAACGAGACCCGCGAGATCGGCTACAACGGCCGGAAGATCAAGTTCTTCAGCTGCAAGAACCCGGACGAGATCGACTGGTCGTCGGTCGGCGCCCAGGTCGTCATCGACGCCACCGGTAAGTTCAAGGACAAGGCGGGCCTCGGCGCGCACCTCCGCGGCACCGTTAAGAAGGTCATCATGTGCGCCCCCGGCAAGGACCTCGATGGCACCTTCGTCATGGGCATCAACCACGAACAATACGACGGGGCCAGGCACCACATCATCTCGAACGCCTCGTGCACAACCAACTGCCTCGCACCGGTCGTGAAGGTCCTGATCAAGGAGTTCGGCATCGTCAACGGTCTCATGACGACGGTCCACGCGTACACCTCCGACCAGAACCTCCTCGACAACGCCCACGACGACCTCCGCCGCGCCCGCGCCGCGGCCCTCTCCATGATCCCGACGTCGACCGGCGCCGCCAAGGCCCTCGGAGAAGTCATCCCGGAGGTCAAGGGGAAGCTCGACGGCTACGCGGTCCGCGTTCCGACGCCGGACGTCTCCATGGTTGACCTCACCGTCGTTCTCGAGAAGAAGGCGACGAAGGACGAGATCAACGCCGCCATGAAGCGCGCCTCGGAGACCTACCTGAAGGGCATCCTCGGCTACACCGAGGAAGAGCTCGTCTCGATGGACTACATGGGAGCGTCGGAGTCGTCGTTCCTCGACGCCAAGCTCACGAACGTCATCGGCAACACGGCCAAGATCGTCAGCTGGTACGACAACGAGGTTGGCTTCTCAAACCGGGTGGTAGACCTCGCCGCCTACGTCGGCCAGAAACTCTAAACAACTAACGGACGGAGCCCCCATGCAACTCAAGTCGCTTCAGGACGCGGACCTCAAAGGCAAGAAGGTCGTCGCGCGCTTCGACTTCAACGTCCCCCTTACCAAAACCGAACCGCGCACCATCACGGACGCGAGCCGGATCGACCTCGCGATCCCGACTATACGCCTGCTTCTCGAGAAGGGAGCGACGAAGATCATCATGATCAGCCACCTCGGCCGGCCCGACGGGCAACCGAACCCGAAGTATTCGCTCGAGCCGGTCGCGTCCTACCTCGCGCAGAAGCTCGGGACCGACGTCATCCTCTCCGAGTCGCCGGTGGACAACGGCCTGAAGAACCTGCTCCAGCTTCCCGAGACGAAGCTCGTGCTCCTCGAGAACATCCGCTTTCATCCGGGCGAGGAGAAGAACGACGCGGAGCTCGCGGAGAAGCTCGCCCAGTACGGCGACGTCTACGTGAACGACGCCTTCGGCGCCGCCCACCGGAAGCACGCGTCGACCCACGCGATCAACGCTTTCTTTAAGAACCGCGCCTACCCGGGGCTCCTCATGAAGAAGGAGATCGACTCGCTCGGCGCGCTCCTCGAGAAGCCGGCGAAGCCGTTCGTCGCTGTCATCGGCGGCGCGAAGGTCTCCGATAAGATCAAGACCATCGAGAAGATGCTCGTCCTCGTCGACGCGCTCCTGATCGGCGGCGCCATGGCCTACCCGTTCCTCAAGGCCAAGGGCTACGAGACCGGAAAGTCCCTATGCTCCGACGAGGACGTCGCTCTCGCGAAGCAGCTCCTCGCCGCCGACCGCGGCGGGAAAATCCAGCTTCCGAAGGACCACGTTACGTCGCTCGAGTTGGGCGGCGCACCGTTGCCGTGCCCGGGCCAGAGCATCCCGGCGGACCAGCTGGGCCTCGACATCGGCCCCCTCACCATGAAGGCGTACGCGGATCACCTCAAGACTGCGAAGACCATCTTCTGGAACGGCCCGATGGGGCTCTTCGAGAGCAAGGACTTCGCGAAGGGTACCATGTCCGTCGCGCACGTGATCGCAGAGTCGTCGGCGTTCTCCGTCGTCGGCGGCGGCGACTCGGTCGCCGCGGTCCACGCGTCCGGCGAAGCCGACAAGTTTTCCCACGTCTCAACCGGCGGCGGGGCCTCCCTCGAGTTCATCGAGAAGGGCGAACTCCCGGGTGTGCAGGCCCTAAGACTCGGAGTCTAACCATGAAAAAGCTGATGGTCGGTAACTGGAAGATGAACAAGAACGGCGCGGACTGCGCCGCGTACCTCGAGGCCTTCCTCGCGAAGTACACCGGCAAGCGCGAGGCGTGGATCGCCCCGCAGTCGCTCGCCGCGACCCTCATGATCGACTCTCCCCTTAAGGCGGGCCTCCAGAACTGCTCCGAGCACGTGGACGGCGCCTACACCGGAGAGGTTTCTCCCCGGACGTTTAAGGAGATGGGCGGCCACTTCGTGATCCTGGGCCACTCGGAACGGCGGCAGTACTTCGGCGAATCGTCCCGGGGCCTCAACGCGAAGGTCCGCACGGCCCTCGCCGAGGGGCTCGCGGTCATCTACTGCGTCGGCGAAACCCTC
>JBILTI010000160.1:0-5235 GCA_044371595.1 Bacteriovoracaceae bacterium | reverse complement strand
ATGATCTACGAGTCGTTCCAGCACTTCTTCACGGCCCGGGCGATCCGCTACGACGAGGCGCTCACCGTCGCCGCGCTCGGCCTCGTCGTGAACCTCGTCTGCGCCGCGATCCTCCACCGGGGCGACGGGGAACCCGCAACGGCCGAGGCTCCCGCGCACCGGCACGACGAAACCTGCAACCACGGCAAGAACAAGCTCGCTCCCGCGGGCCCCCGGCACCACCACGATCACGCCCACCACGGCGAAGGACATTCGCACCACGGCCACGTCCACGATCACAACCACGAAAGCGCCTACATCCACATCCTGACCGACGCGCTGACCTCGGTCCTCGCGATCGTGGCCTTGCTCCTGGGCCGCTGGCAGGGCTTGAGCTGGCTCGATCCGCTCGTCGGCGTCCTCGGGGGCGTCGTGGTCTTACGCTGGTCGCTGGGCCTCATCCGCCAGAGCGGTATGGACCTCCTCGATGCCCACGACCTCTCGGTGGACCGGGAGAACCTCGTGAAGAAGCTCGAGGGGGACGGGTCGCAGGTGGTGGACATCCACCTCTGGAAGCTCGCCCCGGGGCAGGTCGGCTGCGAGCTCATCATCCGGCGGAACCAGGAGCAGGGCTCGGCATACTACCGGGACTTGATCCAGCGGAGCTTCCATATCCACCACCTCGTCATCGAAGTGATCTAGGCGCTAGCGGATCCCCATGAAGTGCACGCCCTTGAGCGTGGCGTGGTTCCGGAAGACCTCGAGGTACTCGAGGAACCGGACGTCCTCGACCGCGCCCTGGGTGCTCGCGTGCCGGAGTATCAGGCGCTTCCCGCTCCGGAAGAGGAACCCCTGGTGAGAGATGTTCAGGTGCGTCCCGGCCGATGCCGTGAGGTCCCAGTTGGGCCGGACGAAGTTAACGACGGTCACCGCCGGCAGCCGGTCCAGGAGCCCGGGATCGTCGAGGATCGTCCGGATCGAGACGTACGGAACGCGCGCGGTTCGGACGGAGAATTCGTCCGCCCGCTCCCGGAGCTCCGAGAGGCGGTCGCGGCGCTCCTCGGGCGTGGCCCTGGGGAGCACGATCTGCGGGAGCTGGTGCGCGCGCAGCCACCCGGGGAAGTTGATCTGCGCCGCCGCGGTCCGGAGCTCGCCCTCCGGGGCCACGAGGTCCGTCAGCTCCGACAGGTACCCCTGGCGGATCGTCTCCGGGATCCATTGGAGATCGGTGAAGTGGTTGCGCTTCAGGTAGTCGACCACGCCGTCTTCGTAGCGGATTCGGTCGAGGTGTTCCTCGAACTCGTCGACGTCCCGGGCGCGGGCGAGGGCCAGCACCGTCTCGACGTAGGTGGTGCAGTCGAAGGTGTCGAACCGGTAAAGCGGGTCCTGGTCGTACCGGCCCCCGGGCCCCTCCCCGAGGGGGCCGCTCTTCCCGTAGGGGAGTCCCACGAAGCTCCGGGAGAAGAGGTCGAGGCGTCGGAAGAGGTCTGTCTCCGGGGCCCCGCGCTCGAGGAGCTCATTTGCCTCGGCGCGGCGGTCCGGATCGCGGTTGCTGGCGAAGGCCACCGAGCTCGCCAGGGCGAGGAAAAAGATAATTCTAAACATGCGGGGGTTTTGCCCGCGGAGAGCAGGGTTGTCTTTTTGCATTGCGCTAAGATTCTCTTTATGATTGAAACAACTACTCACTATTGTGAATTTTTTCTCGCGCCCCGTCCACGGGCCCGGGCGGCCGGTGTCACCGGCGCGGCCCCCGATGCGTGAAGCCCCGGCGCAGGAGCCCGTGGATCATCCGGTCGACGAGCTGGTCGGTGGTGAGCGGCAGGAGGTTCATCTCGAAGCGGGAGCGCTTGATGAGCGTCTTGATCCCCTGGATCACCAGTCGATCGGTGATGAGCTTGATCCGGTGGAGCGAGCCGAACGTGTAGGCGCCGACCTTTTCGTTGCCGACCTTCTTACTTAGAAAATAGAAGTACCCGGTCTCGCGCTTCTCGAAGCGCTCCTCGAAGCGGATCAGGAGCTTCCAGAGGAAGCGGTGCCAGCGGGACACGGTCATGAACTCCGATTCCCAGATCCGGTCGAAGCGCTGGGCGAAGAGGTTCCGGGCCGCGAGGCGGACGTCGCCGATGAGCGTGCTCTCCTTGTAGGTCCGGGCGCGGGCGGGCTTGTTCCAGCCCTCGACGACGTACCAGTAGTTCTCGAGCGAATGCCGGCGGAGCTGCTCGAGGCATTCGACGGTGCAGAGCGCGAACCCCATCCCCTGGAGCTTCACGTACTCCTGGCGGTCCCGGAGCCACTCCTTCGTCGGGAGCTCGAGGACGTAGCGGACTGAGGCGGGCTTCGTCTCCGTCAGGATCTCGAGTCGGAGGTTCGCGCTCCGGATGAGCCGCGAGCCGTCGGTCGAGAGGGAGAGCCGCATGTTGTCCTCGGGGCTCGTCCGCTGGAGCTCGATGTTGCAGACGTTCTCGCCGTTCAGGAGCACGAGAGCCTCCTCGATCGCCGTGATGTCGCGCTCGTCGAGGGTCGGCCCCACCTCCTGCTCCGGCGAGTTCTTCACCAGGTCGAAGGCGATCGGCAGCGCCGCGCGGGCGACCTTGAGGGGGCCGATCAGGAGGATGTGGCGCACGAGCATCCGCCAGCCGAACTGCTTCTGGAAGATCTGGCCGAAGTTGTGGCGCGAGCTGACGGCGCTCGCCGTGAGGTAGACCTGCGTGATCCCGCGGAGCGCCGCCTGGACCTCGATCTTCAAGTTGATGTTCGCGTCCCCGAGAAGCCGGACGAAGTCCGAGAGGTAGCGGATGAACGCGCCCTGGTTGCCGGTAGCGACGAAGTTCCGGATAAGCTTCTGCGTGCGCTCGTTCTTGAGCTCGGCCGGGTTCTCGACGAGCTCCCGCAGGCTGTCGAAGATCCCGCGCTGGTCGCTCAGGATGAGGCGGTAGAGGAACCCGATGAAGAGCTTGATCGTCCGCGGGTCCCAGCTGAAGCACGGGTTGAGGTCGATGAGCTTTACCTGGTGCCGGTCCGGGTCGTAGAGGATGTTCCCCGCGTGCGGGTCGGCCCAGATGATCCCCTCCTGGAACATGAGATAGAGGTACGCGTCGCTCACCGTGTCGGCGATGCTCATGCGCTCGAGATAGCGCGAGTGGACCACGGCCGTGATCTTCTCCCCCTCGATCTTCTCCATCATCGACACGTCGGTCTCGACGTGGTAGTACTGAGGGATCGAGAGGTCGAACTTCCCCCGGAGCGCCTCGCGGACGAGCTCAGCGTTGCGCTTCTCGATCCGGAAGTCGAGCTCGCCGACGCTCTGGAGGGCGTAGTTGATGATCGTGCGCTTGAGCGCCGTTACTAGGCCCCGGACCTCTAGCTGCTCGTCCGGCGAGAGCTCCGTGTCCTCGAGCCTCGCCTCAAGGTGGTTCAGGATCGCGAGCAGCGTCTCCTTCTGCGCCTCGAAGAGGTCAATGAGGCCCGGCCGCTGGATCTTCAGGAGCACGGGCCGCGTCGTCTGGAGCTTCCGCTGGCCCAGCTCCGTGAGCGCGAACTCGTAGATAGCGCCCACCGAGGCGCCGGCGAAGGCGTTCTGCGGCTCCTCCGGGACGTGGAGGTAGCGGCGCAGGCGCTCCCACGCGGGGCGCTCGAAGACCTCGAGGACGTAGGCCCAGGACTTCCCCGTGGAGCCGAAGATCCCGCCGAGCTTGTCCTGCTGGTGCCGGAGCTCTCGGGCGAGCGACGGCGGGGCTAGCTCGGCCAGCACCTGCGCGAGCTTCACGTACATGCCCCCGAGCTCCTGGAGCACGATCGATATGATCCGGCCCTGGCCCAGCTCGGCCCGCGGCGTGCAGAGGATCGCGATCAGCGACGTCATGCACCGGTCGGCCGGGAGGTGGTTCACGGCCTCGTCTATCAGCGGGAGAAGGAGGTTCCGGCCCTTGACGTTCTGGCGCAGGAGTTCCGCGAGCGGGGGCCTTACCTCGCGGGCGTAGAACCGGCGCATAATCTTCTCCGTCAGGTGGGTCAGCTCGTGGTGCTCGTACTCCGGGAGTTCGTAGAGCGCCGTAAAGAGCGGCTCCCGGAGGTGGGGGAGGAGGTGCTGAGCTTCGGCCGAGAAGGCGGGGAAGAGACGGACGAAGGGCAGCACCCGCCGCGCTACGGTTCCGGCGATGTCTTGGAGGAGGTCGGCGTCCTCGAGGTAGTCGAAGACCTCCGGGTGTTGTCCGACGGCGTCGAAGGCGCGCTCGAAGAACCGCGTCAGAACCGGAGCGAGCTTCTCCTCCTTGATCGGGGACTGGTTAAACTTGTCGACGCCGATCAGCTCGAGGGCATCGACCGTCGCCGCGAGGTCCGACGGAACCTGATAGTCGGGGTCTAGGCCGTAGTGAACGAGGTCCCGGGTGAGCGTCAACCAGGCGCGCTTCTTCTCCCGGTCGAGGACCGGATCGAAGGCTACCTTCGACACCGCCTTCGCAAAGTAGGCGCCGAGGGAACCGGAGTAGTTCTTCGACTCGAGCGCGATCTCTTCAACCCAGGAGTAGTCTCTCATGCCTTCCTTACCGATGTGCGACCGGGAGCCTACGATGAGCGAGGGAGCTCCTCCTCCCGGTCAACGAGGGCCAGGTCGAGGTCCCGTTCGACGTACCCGAGGAGGGTCGCGAGGTTGAACGGCTTTGGGAGGTAGCGGGAAACATTGTGCGTCCGCATCGGCGCCCGGTATTCCGCCTCGGCGTGCCCGCTCATGAAATAGACGGGAACCGTCGGCGCCGTCCGGCGGAGTTCCGCGACGAGCGCCGGGCCGTCGGCCGCCGGGAGGCAGATGTCGGTGATCACGAGGTCCGGCGTCGCCGCCGCGGTCCAGCGCAGGAAGCTCGGAGCGTCGGCGAAGAATTCGAGGGCCACCTGGCCCGCGCGGATCTGGTCTTCGAAGATGAGCATGAAGACATCTTCCATTTCGAGCTCGTCGTCTACGATTGCGATGGTCCTAAGCACGGGTACACCTTCCGATTGAGGCACGGTTCTATCGTAAAAGACGGCGAGCACCACCTAAAGTTATCCTAAAGTGTTTTGCTCGGATTAGAAGCGTCGCCTCTAGCGAAATTCGGCGGGCCGAGGCATCATGTCTCTTTAAAATTCAATCGGAGGATAAATGAAACTTTTTTACAAGTCCGCTGCCTGCTCGCTCGCCCCCCACATCGTCATGGCCGAACTCAACATGGTCTACGAACTCGAGGCCGTCGATCTCACGACGAAGACCTGCGCCTCCGG
>JBILTI010000168.1:0-5097 GCA_044371595.1 Bacteriovoracaceae bacterium | reverse complement strand
GAGCTTCGTGACGGCGAGGAGGTTCCCTGGAGCTTCGGCTTCGTCGATCGGAACGGAGACGAAGACCTGGGACGTATGCCGCGAGGCTTCGTCGAGGAAGACCGTGTCGATCATCGTGAGCTTCGCGAGCGATGCGACCCTGACGTAGCAGAGCTCGCGGCTCTGCAGGTACGCGAGGTCTTTAACCGACTTCGCGTTCCGCGCGTCGGTGAGGTCGTAGCTCTGCATCAGTCGTCCTTTGACTTTTGGGCTCCGGAGCCGAGGTCACCGCCCGAAAGGGTCTCGGAGGTGCGCGGAATCCGCAGGATATAGAGTCATCTTATTGGCAATTTCAGCCTTTGGTCAAATAGAAGTCGGCACCGGACCGCGGCCGGAAGGCGAACGGAATCGTCGGCTAAAAAAACTAAGTGTCGCCGGTCTTTGGCCTTAGAATAGTTTAATGACCCTTTCCTACCTCGGTGACCCGCGCCTCGCCGCCGAATCCGTATCCGGCTTCGGCGGAAAGGCCCAGAAACTCCACGAACTCCTCTTGTCTGGCTTTCCCGTTCCGCCGGGCCTCGTCCTTGTGGCGCCCGCCGCCGTGACCGCGGCCGCGGTCGACGCCCTCGGCGGGTTCCCCGTCGCCGTCCGTTCGAGTGGGAGCCTGGAGGACCTCGGCGGCGCGAGCTTCGCGGGCCAGTACGAGACCTTCCTCGACGTCAACTCCCTCTCGGAGCTCGAGGCGCGAATCCGCGAGTGCTTCGCTTCGCGGGATTCGGCGCGGGTCCGCGACTACCTCGCGACCCGGGGGATCGCCTGGACCCCGGAATCGCTCAAGATGAGCGTCCTCGTCCAGCGGATGGTCCCGGCCGTTGTCGCCGGGGTCCTCTTTACCATCAATCCCCTCAAAGGCCACGAGGAGGAGATGTACGTCGAGTGCTGCGCGGGCCTCGGCGAGCGCCTCGTATCGGGCCACGTCACGCCGACGGCGATCGTCTACGACTGGCGCGAGGGCCGGAAGCTTCGCGAGACCGTCAACGCCGAAGGGACGACGATCACCGACGCCCAGCTCGCGGAGCTCGTCGACCTGGCGGCGCGGATCCAGGCGCACTACGGAACCCCGCAGGACATCGAATGGGCGATTGGGCCCGACGGCAAGGTTTCCATCCTCCAGTCCCGGCCCGTGACGACGTTCGCCCCGCGGACCGACGTGCCGGAGCTCACAAACGCCGACTTCAAGGACGGCGGCGTCTCGGCCCGGGTGTGCACGCCGTTCATGTTCTCCGTCTACCGGGACGCGCTCCAGTATTCGATGGGGGACTACCTGAAGAAGGTCCACCTGATCACGAACGACGAAGGGACCGAATGGATCTACTACCACTACGGCCGGGTCTACTGGAACGCCGGTGCGGTGAAGAACGGACTCAAGAAGCTTCCGGACTTCAAGGAAGCCGACTTCGACCGCGACATCGGCGTACAGAAGGACTACGGCGCCGCCGGGCCCGCGCACACGCCGGTGACGCTCGCGACCCTCGTCGGCGCGATCCCGGTGCTCATCGGGATCAACAAGGAATACATCGACTGCCGGAACATGATCCGGCTCTTTCGGACGCGGTTCGAGCTCGCGGACGCGGCCCTGAAGGAGCGGCTCCCGGAGCTCGCGCGGCTCCCGGCGGCGGCGTTCATCGACTGGTTCGGCGCTGTGCTGCGGTTCCAGAACGAGACGGAGCGGAACTACTTTCGGACGATCTACAATAACTCGAACTACCAGACGGAGTTCAAGAGCTACCTGAAGAAGCTCCCGGGCTACGAGGACGGCGACGAGGTCGACCTTATGAGCGAGCTCCACGGCGTGGCGCACCTCGACGTCCAGGCGGGCCTCGCGAAGCTCTCCGCCGCGGCTTCCTTCTACGGCTTCGAATCAGAGACCTACCACCGGGCGCGGGAAACGTTTCTGCGAGATCACTACCACCACGGCCCGGCCGAACTCGACCTCCGGGTTCCGCGCTGGGGCGAGCGGAAGGACTGGGTCGACGACCTCGTCCGGAGCTACTGCCCGGCGGGCCCCGCGGGGGAAAGTCGCTACCGCGGGACCTTCGAGCGGATCCGCCGGCGCCTCGGGCCCCTGACCCGGGGGACCTTCGAGCGGCGCACGGAGGCGTCCCGGGAATTCCTGCGGCTCCGGGAGGAGTTGCGATCCTATTCGACCCGCGCGTACTATCTCCTGCGGCTCGGGCTCCTGGAGTTCGCCCGCCGGCGCGGCCTCGACGAGGACGACGCGTTCATGCTCGACGTGACGGAGATCCGGCGCTCCCTCGCGGGCCTGGCGCTCCCGGACACGACGCACCGGCGGCGGTTCTACGAGGGCTACCGGAACTTCACGCCACCGAACGAGTTCGGCGGGAGCATCACCGCTGCGACGGCGTCGGTCTCCGGAGACCTTCGGGGCGTCGGCTGCAGCCCCGGCGAGCTCACGGGGAGGGCCCGAGTCATCCTCGACATCCACCAGACGGGAAGCCTGACGAAGGAAGACATCCTCGTCACCGCCTTCACCGACCCCGGCTGGACGCCGGTTCTCGCGCGCGTCGGCGGCGTCATCACGGAGGTCGGGGGCCTCCTCTCCCACGCGGCGGTGATCGGCCGCGAGTACCGGATCCCCGCGATCCTGAACCTCATCGGCGCGACGAAGCTGATCGCGGACGGGGACCTCATCCGAATCAATGGGAAGACCGGCCTCGTCGAGGTGTTAGAAAAATGCCCGGATCGCTAGCCCCACGTCCTGCGTGACGAGCTTCTGCGCGAGGTTGTCGGCCGCGTCGCCCCGGGAGACAGGGCTGAAGCCGAAGGCCTCGAGCTCGGTGCTCTTCGTTAGGCTGACGGTGGCCTTCGCGACGGCGTAGCTGAACCCCGACTTCACGTCGTTGATGAGGGTTCCGCTCACCTTCACGAGCGGGTGGAGCTCGTAGACGTTAGCGAGGGCGGCGAAGTATTCGGTCGGAAGGAAGCGCTCGAAGTTCTCCGGGGTCGCGAACCGGTTCCGTTTCTGGTAGCCGCCCTCGAAACGGATGTGCCACTTGTTCGTGACCTGCTGATCGTAGCCGAGGAGCGCGTCCCAGAGGTTGTGCGACTCGTCGGTGCCCCGGACGTTCTCCGACTGGTAGAGGGCCTGCGCGAAGACCAGCGCCTCCGCGAGCTGGTAGCTCACCTGGCCCCCGACCTTCTGGCGGTTCTGATCCTCGCCGATCACGTAGTCGAGCTGGAGGTCGTCGCTCGCCTGGACCTCGCCGTGGATCCAGAGCGTCCGCTCGATCTGGCCGTCGTAGCCTTCGATCCGCTTGTCGCCGAGGAGTAGGAACTGGACCGTGTGGATCTCGTTCACGAAAAAGGTGAGGGAAAAGCCGTCGTTCCCCTGGGCGACCTGGGAGATGGCCGTCAGCGCCGTCGGCTGGTTAAACGGGTTGATCGGGTTGAAGATCTCCCCGAGGCCGTAGTTCACGTACATCCGGCCTGCCATGAACCGGTGATCCCCGTAGTCCCACTCGTAGTAGAGCTTGTTCAGGATGGACTCGGTCCGCCGGGTCCCGTCCTGGTCGACGTGCTGGAGCTTGAAGACGTCGCGGGCGACGAGTCGCTGCGGAAACGTGAAGACGTTCGTCGCGAGGTACGGACCCCGGTCGACCCTGAACGGTCCGAAGGGTTCGGATTCGTAGAGCGGGGATTGGCCGTAGCGGCCGAACCAGTTGGCCTCGACGCGCGAGTCGCCGAGCTCGACCTTGGCGTTCACGTTCCCGTAGGCGAGGAAGAAGTTCTCGTTGTCCCAGTCCTGGAACAGCGGGGCCTCCTTCGCCTCGTCATTGTTCGTGGCGTTCCGGAACTGACCCTCGAGGTTCCCCGAGAGGTCGGCCTCGATGGCCTCCGCCGCGAGCGGGGCGACCGACAGGAGGAACGCCGAAAGGAGGTGCTTCATGCTAGTTCCCGGTGAGGTTTTTCTGGGAGAAGTGGTCCGGCTTGAAGGCCACGTCGAAGTCGATCGACCGGTAGTCGATCACGGTCTTCTTCGTCTTGTCGTCTTCCGGGACCATCTCCCAGTGGGTGGGGACCTTGTGGCCGTCGAAGGTCTTGATCGCGCTGAACGTGAGCGTCCGGCGGAGCTTCCCCTCCTTGTCGTAGTAGCGGTACGCCCGCGGGAGGCAGTCCTTCTTCGAGGCGTAGGTGACGATCCGGGGCCACATGACCTTCGAGGAGCCCTTCGCCGTGTTAATGATGACTTTCAGGTCCTTCTGATCCTTCGCGAACCTGTGGTCGTAGTCCTCGGCCATCGACGACGCCTTCAGGACGTCGTCGTTCGTGAAGTCCGAGCCCATCCAGCTCGCGAGGAGCATCGAGCTCGAGACAGCGACCTTGCGCTTGAGCTTCGGGAAGTAGTTCCACATGTTGTTCTCGATCCGGAGCGTTCGGATCCCCTTGTCCTTCGCCGGCGCCTGGATCGTCGAGAGCGCCTGCTTCTTGCCCTCGACGTCGGAGAGGATCTCGAGGGTCCGGTTCCAGTTCGGCGTCTGGATCGTCATCGTCATCTCCGACCGCGACCGCTCCCCGCGCATTTCCTTCTCCTGGTACCGGAGCCAGGCGTCGGGGTTCTTGACGTTGGCGCCGAGGGCGACGCAGAAGACGATGTCTTTTCGGAAAAGGTTCTTACGCATGGGGTGTCCTTGTTTCTGAGATCTGTCCGTCCTTCACGTACAGCACGGTCCTAACCTGCTCGATGAGCCGCTGGTCGTGGGTCGAAAAGATGAACGTGAGTTTGTAGTCCTGGTTGAGCTTCTTGAAGAGTTCGATGATCTCCTGGGCGGTCTTCGAGTCGAGGTTCGCCGTCGGCTCGTCGGCGAGGATCAGCTGCGGCTTCCCGGCGATGGCCCGGGCGATCGACACGCGCTGCTGCTGGCCCCCGGAGAGCTGCTTCGGGAAGCGGTGGCCCATCTTCTCGAGGCCCACCTGGGCGAGGGCCCAGTCGACGCGCTCGCGGATCTCGCGCTTCGAGAAGCCCTTAAGCTGGAGCGGGAACTCGACGTTCTCCGCGGCCGTGAGGATCGGAAGGAGCTGGTAGTCCTGGAAGATGAA
>JBILTI010000135.1:0-5569 GCA_044371595.1 Bacteriovoracaceae bacterium | reverse complement strand
CTTCGGCTTCATGTCCCTCTTAGGCGTCCTCGCCCTGGTGGGAATCGTGGTGAACAACGCGATCCTCATCATCGAGGCGATCGAAGCTGGTCGGGAATCCGGAACCGACATGGCGGCGGCGATCCGCGAGGCCCTCGAGCTTCGGACGCGGCCGATCCTGATGACGACCCTCATGACGCTGCTGGGGCTCCTGCCTCTGGCGTTTGAAGACTCCACGCTCTGGCCTCCGATGGCCTGGGCGATGATGAGCGGGCTCCTCGTTTCTACGCTCATGAGTCTGTTCTTCCTGCCCGCCGCCTACCGGCTCCTGTTCGCGGTCGAGGAAGTTCGCCCGGTGCGGCTGGCGGCCGCGGCGGCCACCGCGGGGATCGCCCTCATCCTTTCCACCCCGACCGCGCGGGCCCGGGTCTACGGAGTCGACGAGATCGACGAGGCCCTGCGCGCATCTCCCACCGAAGAGATCCGAGAGCACCGGCAGCGCGCAGCTTCAGACCGGGCGGAGGGGGCCGCGAAGGATGCCTTCCGGCCGAAGCTCCGGACACAGTTCGACCGCACCATGAACGACCGAGACCTCTTCATCCCGAACCCTCTGGGCCGCGCCCCCTACGGAAGGAATTCCTATTGGGTCGGTGGCGTCGAACTCGAGCAGCCGATCTTCTTACCGGCGCGGATGCTCTACGCCGAACCGGCGGCACGGGAGAGTGCGAGGGCCGAGTCCCTGAGGCTCGAGCGACGTGCCCAGGATCAGAACCTCGAGGTCATCAAGTGGGCGATCGCGGCCCAGGAGATTTCGCAGCACCTGGAGCTCCTGGCGACCCTGCAGCATAACCTGCGCACCCAGGGGGTCGAGGTTCGGCGGCTCATCTCCCGGGGGCGGGCGGCGCCGTCGGATGCGATGAAGGTTGAGGTGGAGCTCGAGACGTTGAATCGGCAGGTCGAATTCATGCAGACGCAGCAGGCGAATCTCCTGGACCTGCTCCGGACCCGGCTCCCGGATCTCCAGGCGATCCGGCGGGAGCTTCTCTCCGATGTTTCCCTGCGGATCGCGGCGCTTCGTCGGAGTACTACCGCCGGCGAGCGGGTCGACCTCAAGGCCCTCGGCAGCGCCATCAAGGCCTACGAAGGTCAGCGGAAAGCGGAGCTCGCCGCGGGCCTACCGGAGATGCGCGTCTTCGGTCGCTACCAGCACACGGACCAGGGATTCTTGCAGCAGAATGATTGGTACGCCATGGGGGTGCAGCTCCGTTGGGAAATCTGGGACGGAGGGGCCCGCTACGACCGCGCGAGCGCCGCCGTTCAGGAGCGATTTGCGCTCGAGAAGGAGCGAAAACTCTTGCGGGATCACATCGAGAGCGAAATCATTCGCTTCGCAGAAGACGCCAAGGTCTATGAACGGACGGCCCAAAAAACCAAGGACATTCTGGTGAAAGAGAGAGTAGCTTATAACCTCGGGAAGGTTCCGTTGAATCAGGTCCTCGACGCCGAACGGCTCTGGATCGAGCAACGGAGAAATCTCGTGACTTCCCTCTACGGCCTCTGGAGATCGGAGTTTGAAAAAAAACACGCGTACGGCGAAGACCGTTAAGAAGGTGAAACCGGTTAAGGACGGGACCAGTACGAGGGACGCCCTCATCGGCGTTGCCATGGACCGGCTCAAGAAAGACGGCGCCCTCAACCTCTCGCTCCGGGACATCGCCAAGCACGCGGGCCTCTCCAGCATGGCGCCGTACCGGCACTTCAAGTCGAAGGAAGATCTGGTCGCGGCGATCTCCGAGATCGGACATCGACGACTGTCCGAGGTTTTCCTCCAGATCGAGCGAGGCTACCTTGATCCCAAAGCTCGGTTCCGCGCCATGGGTCAGGGCTACCTCATCTTCGCGAAGGAGAACCCCGAGCTCTACAAGCTGATGTTCGGCGGAAGCATGCCGAACCCCGCCGAGTACGAAGAGTTAGAACGGGCCTGCGACGAGTGCTTCGGATACCTCGAGCGCACCATCGCCTACTGCCAGCACCACGGGATGATGAAGGGGAAACCCGTGGACGCCTTTGCCATGCTCGTTTGGTCTTCCGTGCACGGGCTCTCGATGCTCCTCATTGAAGGCGTCTTGGCGCACGCGATGGACGACTATTCCGAATCGACGCTCCTGGAGCTCAATCATTTTTTCTCCGACCACTTCCTCAGCTAAGCGGTCGCGTCAATACCCGTAGACGAGAATTTCCTGTTGAATTCCTTTGACCCGGGCGAACCCCAGGTTCCTCAGGCGCGCCTGGATCACCGGAGATGAGTGCTCGTAGACGGCCTCACTCACCACCACGCGTGCTCCGTATTCTTTCGTCAGAGATTCCAGACGCGAGGCCCGGTTGACGGCATCGCCGATGATCGTATGCTCGAGCCTGCGGGTCGAGCCGATGAGACCCCTCACGACGATGCCTCGGTGAATGCCACAGCCGATCTGAATCGCGGGGAGGTTCTCCCGCGAAAGTGATTCGTTGAGCTGGGCCAGCTTCGAAAGGATCTCGTCGATGGCCTTGAGGGCACAGTCGTTCTGGTCGACGGCGCTTCCGCTGGCCGGGTCCACGTAGGCCAGGATGCCGTCCCCGATGAACTTGTCGATGTGGATCCCACGTCTAACGAAGACTTCGATCACCATGTTGAAGTAGGAGTTAAGCAGGAGGATGATTTCCTCCGACGCGAGGGTTCCCGAGATGCGTGTGAAATCTCTGATGTCTAACATCAAGATACTGAGCTCGACGCTCTCGCCTTCGACGTCCCGGATCTCGTCCCGGGTCGCCCTTTGGACGACGTCCTGGGCGACGAAGCGGGAGAAGGATTTCACGAGGAAGTTTCTCTCTCTCATGGTCTGCGCGAACTGGGCGAGGCGCTGATCGAGAAAAAGCCAGAGGCCCCAGGGGCCGGACGGTGCCGTGGGGGTGAAGCGGCCAGCTTCGATGGAACTTAGCTGCTCCGAGATCGTCCCAACGAAGTCTCTCTCGGATAAAAAATGAAACGCATAGGTCACGCAGAGCCACAGCACTAAAAAAACAATCAGCACGATGCCGTCGGTTGCCATGTCCATGAGCGTCGCCTCGGATTTCAGCGCCAGTGCTCTCTGAGTAAGAGAAAAATGAATGAGCACGAGGGCCATGGCAAACGCAGGCAAGAGAACCCTCAGAGAATGAATCCGCCAGAGAGCGTTGACCGATCGATCAGACGTCGCCGACCCGGTTCGGGTACCGAGGGCCCAGGTAAGTCCGTAATACTGGCTTATGCTCAGGAGCATGCTGGCCAGGAGGAGAATCTGCGGCGCCCTCGACTGCGTTCCAGCGTGCGAGACGGTGCCGGCGTGTTCTAACAGTCCGAGGGCAACGGCGGAGGCGAGGACGTACGCGACCGCGTACGTCCATCCCGCCCGGAACCATGGGCCTGCACTTTTTTCTTGGAGCCGAACGATAACGGTGTTCAGTGAGAAAACCAGGCCGACGTAGACCCCGCTGTAACCGCAGCCGAGGAGAAGGCCCGCGACCCGGAGGATCGGACACACGGTAAGTCCATAGGAGGCCATGAGAGGAACGAACGCCAGGTTTAAAAGAAAGAAGACGGAATGGAAGGCGAATATCCTACTTCGCTTTTGCACTGCCATCACTGCTTAGCGTAGGCCGCCACGAGGGCGAACATGAAGGTGCGTTTGGCATCCTGAGCGATCGCACTGAAAGGAAGCAATACGTTGGAAAAGATGAACACTATCAAGGTTGAGATTCTCCAGGTTCGGAGGTTTTGGACTGCAGATGCGAAAGTCTTCCGGTGAAATTATCTTATCGAGGATTGAGTATTTTACAACATCTTCGCAAGTTCCCGAGTGCCGCGCTTGGGTTTGGTGGCCATGTCAATTTTACAGCTTCGGGAGCGCCGGACGTATCTCACGATGAATTTGTGGTAGTGCCTTACCTCCTATGAAGTTCCTCCGACGTTGGTCTATGTCTCTAACCGTCCTTGGCCCATTCGTCCTGGCCTCGGCGCCTACCGCCAGCGCTCTGGATTCGAAGCAGATTAACGATCTCCTCCGTCCCGTCGAAGAGCTGCGGATCAAGGCCGACGTTCCGGGTCTCGCGATCGCCACGTTCACGAGCCGCGGGCCCCAGCTCACCTACGCGAGCGGCGTTACCTCCCTCGGTCTTTCGGCGAAGCCGGTCTCCGCGACCGCGACGCTGTTTCCGATCGCCTCCGTCTCGAAGCTCTTCACGACCGTCGTGGTCTTCCAGCTGATCCAGCAGAATGTTTTTACCCTGGACACGAAGCTCAGCGAGTTCCCCGAGACGCCGTTCTTCCGGATCGTGAAGGAGCGGTGTCCGGAAAAGATGTCGATGCTCGAGAAGATTCGGATCCGTCACCTCCTTTCGCACCAGAGCGGCATCGGGCAGGATACCCCGGGGGGGAACCTCTAGTGGGACGCCGGGGCGATCGCCGACGGGGTTTATCCTTCCGAGGGCGACTTCGAGCGCGGGTTCTGTGACGTCGAGCAGACCCTGGCGCCCGGCACCGTTCCACTCTACAAGTATTCCAACACCGGATTCAACCTCCTCGCCCAGGTCGTCGCCGCCATCGGCGGTCACGCCGCCTTCGACGGCTACGTCCGGAGGAACATCCTTGACCCATTGTAGATGGAGAATACGTTCTTTGAACTGAGCAGAGAGCAGGCGGGCCGAGACCTCGTTTCGTCGCACGGAAATCCCGGGACCGACCCGTCCCGGGGGCCTAAGGGGCGTCGGATTCTTCCGAAGGTTCTGCGTCCGCTTTCCTACGAAGGATCGATCGGAGTAAATTCGACGGCCGAGGACCTCGCGAAGTTCGGTCAGCTGCTCCTGCGATGGACCGTCCACCCCGCCGCCCCGGGCGGCGACGGCGCTTCTCTATCCCCGGCGGGCCTCTGGAAGCTGATCCTCGCGCCGGTCTCGAGGAGCACGAAGACGGCTTCGTTCGGCCACGGCCCCATGCTCTTCGACACGAAGCTCGCGTCGTCGAGGTTCCACGCCGGTGGCCACGTTTGTTATGGCCATACGGGGACGGGCTACGGGTCCCGGTCGATCCTCTACGTTTGTCCCGAGCTCGACTGGGGGTTCGCGGGGCTCTTCAACACCCGGGACGTCAACCGCGAAGAGTTCTTCCGTCTCGTCGCGGAGCTCCTCGCCGATGCGGGACTCGTCCGTCCCCGCGCCGTCGAAAACTCCGCCGTGCGGGAATGGCTCTCTGCGGTCCGGAGCTTCCACGACGCCACCACCATCGCTCCCGCGCCGAGGCCCGCCAAGCTCGACGAAACGCTCATCCCCGACGCGTTAAGGCCCTACGTCGGAACCTATGAGTCCGGCGTCGTCGGCGACATCGAAGTCTCGGTCAGCGTGAACGGAAAGCTCATGATCAGAGGCGTCGAGGTCGATCCGGAGGGACCGGACCACTTCCGGTACCCGGAAAGTGCAAGTGCCAGTGACCTGAATGAGCCCGTCCGCTTCGTCCGCGCCTACCCGAACGGCCCCGTGGTTCAGCTCATCCAGGCCCACGTGCTCTTCGCTCCGA
>JBILTI010000134.1:0-5577 GCA_044371595.1 Bacteriovoracaceae bacterium | reverse complement strand
CCCTCCTGCGCCTCGAGAACCTCTACATGCTCTCGGGCCACGATCTCCCGATCCGCGCCCTCCGCTACCAGATCTCCACCGCCCTGGACTTCATCGTCCAGATCCGGCGGGACAAGTCCGGCGCCCGGGTCGTGAACCAGGTGACCGAGGTCTCCGGCATCGAAGGCGACCGGATCCTCCTCCAGGACATCGGCGTTCACAAGAACGGCGAACTCCGCTTCACCGGCCTCGTGCCCGCGTGCTTTCCGAAGCTCCAGAAGGCGGGCCTTCCGAAAGACTTCTTCGTGGGGACGTGATGAGGCCTCCGTTCATCGGGAACTACCGGGACCTCCAGGATGGTGACGTTTCGTCGTACCCCGGCGACGACGAGCTGATGAGCATCGGTGCCCCGGTGGGAAAGCGCCTGGGCCTCGAGCGCATCGGGGTCCACGTCGAGCTTCTTCCGCCGGGTCGCCGGGACCTCGTGGCCGCACGCCGAGAAGGACGAAGAGGAATTCATCTTCGTGATCTCCGGAACTCCGGACGTCTGGCCCGACGGGCACCTGTATTCGCTCCGGGACGGGGACTTCGTGGCCCTGCCGGCCGGAACGGGGATCACGCATACGGTGATCAACATCTCGGACGCCGACGTCCTGCTCCTCGTCGGGGGCGAACGCGGCAAGCCCACGAACCAGATCTATTATCCCTTGAATCCCGGGCACGATACGTCCCTCGGCGAACGGGCCTGGACGAATTGCCCGAAGCGGGCGCTCGGGCCCCACGACGGATTACCGGACCGGCTAAGAGATGCGCTGAAAACAGGGGGCGACTGATCGCGGTGAGGATCACCGGTTGCAACGTTGCAAGTGCGGATCTGAAATAGAAAAGGGCCTCGATCGAGGCCCTTTCGGTTACTTAGCTTGTGACGCCGGCGCCGTGAACTTCTCGTCTTCGTCGTCCTTCTTTCCTCCGCAAGCGAAGGAGTTAAGGGCGAAGACGCAAACGAACAGGGCCAAGAGAACCTTACTCATACGTACCTCCGATGCTCTGATTATAGGCTAACATTTCTGCGACTGGATCAGCTTAACCAGGTTTCGAACATTTGTCTCAGGTGTCTGGATCAGGACCCCGTGACCCAGGCCCGCGGTCCAGCGGCGGAAGTCCAGGCCCCGGTCCCGAAGGTCTTGATAGTAGGCGAGCGCCTTCTTTTCGAGGATCTCCCACGGGAGATGGAGCCAGGCCGGGTCCAGGTTCCCCTGGATAAACTTATCGGCCGGGAGGAGCTTCTGGATCTCCACCAGGTCGCAGCGCCAGTCGACGCCGACGACGTCGATGTCCGTCAGGTCCAGCGCCTTGATGAAGCCGGCCTGCGTGTGCTTCGAGTAGTAGATGACCTTCGTCTTCGGCATCTTCGTCTTAAAGTCCCGGAGGAGGCGCGTGATCTTCGGAACCACGAACTCCTTATAATCGGCGACGCAGAGTTCGCCGGCCGCGGTGTCGAAGAGGGCGACGGCCTGGGCGCCGTTCGACGCCTGGACCAGCATCTCCTTCAGGAGCTCCGGGAGGAGGAGGTCGCAGAAGCCTTCGAAGCGGCCGTCGAAGAGCCCCTGCTTCGCGGAGACGAGGTTCCCGGCGTGGGACCCCTCGACGGCGTAGGTATAGAGCGTGAACGGCGCGCCGACGAAGCCGAGGAGGGTCACGTCCTTCGGCAGCCGCTCCCGGAGGAGCTTGCAGGCCGCGCCCTGGAAGGCGTAGAACTCTTCGCCCGGACGGACGACCTTGAGCTTCTTCAGATCCGCCGTGGTCTTCAGGTGCCACTCGAGCGTCGGGGGCCCGGAGTGGTACGAAAGCCCCAGCCCCAGCTGCTCGAGCGGGAAGAGGAGGTCCGAGAAGAGGATCGCGGCGTTGAAGCCGAAGTCCTGGATCGGCCCGAGGGTCACCTCGCACGCGAGGGCCGGGTCCTTACACATGGTCATGAAGTCGGAGTTCTTCTTGATCCCCTGGTAGTGCGAATGGTAGCGGCCCGCCTGGCGCATGAACCACACGGGGAGCGTGCCGCCTCTGTTTTCGAAGATGTCCATTTTAGTTTCCTTTCAGCTCAAGCTTGTAGCCGATCCCGCGAACGGAGGTGATCTGGAGTCCCTTGTCCGGGTCCGAGTCGGCCCACTTGCGGAGTTTCACGATATAGTTGTCTATGGTTCGGTTCGTTGGGAAGGCGTTTTCGCCCCAGATGGACTCGATCATCACGTCCCGGGCGACGACCTCGTTCTTCTTCTGAAGCAGGAGGAGTAGGATGGCGCACTCCTTCTGTCCGAGCGGCGTCACGGCGCCGCCGGCGTCCTGGAGCTCGAAGCGCTTGGGCCAGAAGATGAGCTTTCCGAAGCGGTACTCCTCCGGGTTATCGAGCGTCACCAGCCGGGACTTGAGGATCCGATCCAGGCGAAGTGTCAGCTCCTTCAGCTCGAAGGGCTTCGTGATGTAGTCCTCAGCCCCGAGCTCGAGGCCCTCGACCCGAAGCGTGGGATCGTTCAGGGCCGTGCAGAAGAGGAGGACGCAGTCCTTCCGCTTCGACCGGAACTCGCGGGCGAGGGAAACCCCGTCGCCGTCCGGGAGGCCGATGTCGAGAATCACGATCGCCGGCGCGTCGTTGACGAACTTCGTCCGCGCCTCGGCGCAGTTCGAGGCGAGGTCCGCCTCGAACTTCTTCGCCCGGAGGTAATCGCGGAGCGTCTGTCCGAGGTTCGGCTCGTCTTCGACGATCAGGACGGAGAGGTCAGACATCGCCGCCTCCTTGCGGGGCCCGGAAGCAGAGTTTGAACCGGAGCCGGTCGTTGTTCAGGATCTCGAACGATCCGTCCATCTTTCGCATGAGGTTTTTAATGAGGTAGAGCCCGATCCCCGAGCCCTTCGTCGAGTTGAACTTGTAGAAGAGCTCGCCGAGGTGGCCCGCGTCGCCGCCGAACTTCTTGCCGTAGTCGTCGTAGAGCACTTCGACGGCGCTCCCGGTGCGCTTGACGTCGATCCGGACCGTCCGCGAGGCCTCGTTGTGCCGCCGGGTGTTCTCGAAGAGGTTCCGGAAGATCATGTTGAGCGAGAGCTCGTCGGCCAGGACCTCCGAGGCGTCGTCGGCGATGGAGAGTTCGAGAGCGACGGGCCGGAGGAACTTCTGCTCCTGCCTTCGGAGGTAGCGCTCGAGGGCGATCGGCGCGAGGGTCATCTCCGCGTCCTGCTCGATCCGCGATAACTGGAGGCTCTTCTCAAGCTCCGACTCGAGCTTGTGCGTGTCTTCGATGAGCCGGCCCGTGAGGTCCGCGAGCTGGTCGTGGGAGTGGGCCTCGTCCTCGATCAGGTCCTTGATGACCTCGGCCTGGAGCCGCATGCTCGCGAGCGGCGTCTTGAGTTCGTGGGAGAGCGAGGCGAAGAAGGCCTGCATCGCCTTCGACTTCCGCATGTCCCGGATGTACATGATGAAGAGCGAGCCGCCGAGGAGGACGAGGAAAATGAAGAAGAAGCTCCCTTCCCACTTCATCATGTTGAGGAAGCGCTTCTGCGACCCGAGCTCCGGAATGTTCAGGGTTATGAGGGTCGAGTGGAGCTTAAAGACGAGGTATAGCCACCAGGACCCGAGGCCCAGGAGCATGACGACCCAGAGGAAGGTTAGCGCATAAAACCAGCGGCGGGTTTTATTTACGTCCATAGCCTCTCTTTAAGCTCGGCCTGGGTGGCGTCTCCGTGGGAGAGGCTCACGAAGCCCACTTCGTAGGCGTTCGGCGCGAGATAGATCCCCTTGTCCAGCAGGACCTGGAAGAGCCGGTAGAAGCGCTCGTTCAGGTTCTTCGGGAGCTGGGTGATGTTCGTGAGCTTGTCTTGGGTGCAGATCGGCCAGAAGAGGGAGCCGTATCGGAGCGTCTGGTAATCCGCGAAGCCGTTCTTCGCCATCCAGTCCGCGAGGATCGCGACGATCTTCTCGGAGTTCTCCTCGAGGCGCGCGTACGCCGCGGGGGTGAGCTTCTTCAGGTTCACGAGGCCCGCGGCCATGGCGACCGGGTTTCCGGAGAGGGTGCCGGCCTGGTAGACCGGGCCCACAGGGGCGAGGAACTCCATGAACTTCCGCGGGCCCGCCACGGCGCCAACCGGCATGCCGCCTCCGATGATCTTGCCGTAGGTGACGAGGTCCGGGTGGATCCCGGTTTCGCCGGCCATGCCGCAGAAGCCGATCCGGAACCCGGAGATGACCTCGTCGAAGACGAGGAGCGCGCAGTGCTTGTTACACAGCTCCCGTAGCTCCTTCAAAAACTGCGTGGTCTGAACCAGGAGGCCATTGTTCGCGGGCAGCGGTTCGATGAAGATCGCGGCGATCTGGTCGGGGTGATCCGCGAAGCACTTCTTCACTTCTTCGATGTCGCCGAGCTCGCAGATCAGCGTGTCCCCGGCCTGCTTCTCGGTGACGCCCTTCGAGGACGCCTCGGCTTCACCGGCCAGGCCCGAGCCGGCCTTGATTAGCATCGCGTCGAGGTGCCCGTGGTAGCAGCCGTTGAACTTAATGATCTTCGGGCGGCCCGTGATCCCGCGCGCGAGCCGGACGGCGGTCATGACGGCCTCGGTGCCGGAGTTCATGAAGCGGATCTGTTCGATGAAGCAGATCTTGTCGACGATGAACTCGGCGAGTTCGAGCGAGTACTTCTCGCAGGCGCCGAAGGTCCACCCGTTCTCGAGCGCCTTGATGATGGCCTCCTTGATCTCCGGGTCCTGGTGGCCGTGGATGAGGGGGCCAAAGCTCATGCAGAAGTCGATGAATTCCTTTCCCTCTTCGTCCCAGATCTTGGCGCCTTTGCCGCGGTTCACGAACCGCGGCGTCGTGTGAAGGCCCTTGAAGGAGCGCACCGGAGAGTGGACGCCGCCGGGTACGTACTTGAGGGATCTTTCAAACAGCTCTTTGTTGTTCATGTTAATTCCTTGCGAGGTCGTAGAAGTCTTGCATGTTCGCGACCGGGGTGACCGGGGCGCCCGCGGCGCGGAACTCCTGCCAGGTCTTGCCGAGGCCACAGCAGTGGTGCGCGTCCCGGAGAAACGGGAAGCGCTCGAGGAACGCGAGGTACTGCGGGTAGCTCGTCCAGTAGCAGGCGCCGACGGCGCGAAGCTCGGCTTCGTACTCCGGCGTCACCGCTGTCTTCACGCGCTCGTAGCAGCCGACGACCGGGCCCAGGTCGGAGCGCGAGTCCGGGTGGGTGAGGACGGTCCACTCGGCGGCGAGGTTCCGGTGCATGATCTGCAGGGCGCGCGAACCCTTGATCGCCCGGAGGTCTTCGGTCCCGAGGCTGTCGGCCGTGCCGTTGACCCAGAAGCCGCGGGCGGCGAGGTCCCGGGCGCTCTTCGCGCCGGCGGCCCAGACGCCCTCGGGCTTCGGCGAGGCCCGGAGTGTGTCGAGGCAGTACATGCTGGTGACGAAGGTGTGCTTCCCCGCGAGGTCGGCGGTCCGGGGCCGCGGCGACTTCTCGAGGAACTTGTCGCAGATCACCCCGGGGTGCGAGCTCGTCGGAAAGCCGACGAAGAGCCGCTTCCTGCCCGCTAGCGCCGGGAGGGCGAGGCCCTCGACGA
>JBILTI010000239.1:0-4213 GCA_044371595.1 Bacteriovoracaceae bacterium | reverse complement strand
GAGGAGCCGCTTCCCGTGCGGCGTGAGCTTGAGGCCCTCCTTGCTCCGGAGGAAGAGCGCGTCGCCGAGCTCGGTCTCGAGCTTCTTGAGGCCTAGCGAGAGCGACGGCTGCGCCATCCCGAGCTTCTCCGCCGCCTCGGAGAGGGTCTTCGATTCCGCGCAGGTGACGAAGTTCTCGAGGTCCCGGAAGGTGATTTTCATATATTTGCCTTTGCCTATGATAATTATTTATACCATTGAATTCATAAATATCAAAATCCCCTCTATAACTGGCCGAGAAAGAAAGGAGGCCACATGGGCATCGTCGAAGTGATCGGAGAAGTAATGAGAGATTACAGCCTGCAGCGGGAGGCGCTTTGGCCCGCCGAAGTTCCGCTCCTGGCCCGGATCCGGGATAAGGTCGCGGCCCGCGAGGAGCTCGTCTTTATCCTCCCGGCGTTCCCGGCGAAGAGCCCGAGCGGCGAAAAGACCTCCGGCGAGCTCCCGGACCTCGGGGAGGTCCTCGCCCTCCAGAACCTCCAGCGCTTCTGCGACCGGATCGGCGCGGCCTACCCCCCCGGCGCCCGCGTCGTCATCTGCTCCGACGGCCGCGCCTTCAGCGACGTCGTCCACGTCGCGGACCCGGTGATCGACCGCTACAACGACGGGATCAAGGAGATCATCCGCGACTTCCGCCTGGATGCTTTGAGCGTGTTCAACATGGACGACCTCTATCCGGAGAAGGCCCCGGCCGAGCTCCGCGAGCTCCTGACCACCGTCTACGGTCGCCCCCTCGCGGAGGTGAAGGCCCGGATCGTCGCCGACCCGGCCTATCGGAACCTCTTCAACGGCCTCCACCGCTTCCTCTTCGAGGACGCCGTGAGCCTGCACCCGGGCCGCTCCCGGACGAAGGTGCAGAAGGCTTCGAAGGAGAACTCCTACGAGCTCCTCCGCCGATCCGAGGCCTGGTCCGAGCTCCTCCGCGCGCACTTCCCGGGGGCGCTCCGGCTCTCGATCCATCCGCACGACCCGGGCCACGAGAAGTTCGGCATCAAGCTCGTTCCGAGCTCGTCGAAGTGGGCGACGCCCTGGCACAACGTCGCCGTCAAGATCCGCGACCGCTTCGAACTCATGCACAAGCGCGAGGCCCTCGCGCTGAACGCCGTCCTTAAATTGGAGCACGATCGCTATGCGTATTTTGAAGTCTAAGATCTTCACCGACCAGGAGCTCGTCGACTACGCCCGGAGCTTGAGTACGATCGTGGGCAGCGAGCGCCAGCAGCTCCTCCACTGGGACTTCGGCGCCGTCATGACGATACGCTTCGACCCGGCGGCGACGAACTACCTCTTCTCCGAAGAGGCCGTGCCGTTCCACTGGGACGGGGCCTTCTACCGCGAGCCGCGCTTCCTCCTCTTCTACTGCCTCGAGAGCGGGGGAGCGGGGGGCGAAACGCTCTTCGCCGACACGGAGAAGATCTGGGCGTCGCTCTCGGCGACCGAGCGCGAGCGCTGCGGCCTCGTCCGGCTGATCTATCGGACGAAGAAGGTCGCGCACTACGGGGGCGAGATTACGGTGCCTCTCCTTCAGGCGCACCCGGAAACGGGGAATCCCATCCTCCGGATCGCCGAGCGCGTCGAGACGGCCCGGAACCCGGTCGACCTCGAGGTTCACGGCTTCGCCGGCTGCGACGACTTCTTCCGGGGCCTCGTCGAGAAGCTCTACCGGGACGAGTTCCTCGTCGAGCACCGCTGGGAGGCCGGGGACCTCGTCGTCGTCGATAACTTTACGTACCTCCACGGCCGCCGGGCCCTCGCGGGCAACCGGGGCCGGACCTTCAAACGCGTTCAAATCCTCTAAGGAGTACCTATGACCACCGAAACGATCAACTCTCACCCGGCCCGCGTCACACGCACCGGCGGCGGCTTCCACGACTTCAAGAAGGCCTCGCCGCCGGAGCTCTTCCCGCGGCGCTTCGCCGACTACGTCCGGAGCTACGGCGAGCTCTACTTCTGGGAAAAGGGGAACTTCCACGTCATCACCCGGGCCGCGCACGCGCGGGAGATCCTGACCTCGAGCGCGTTCACCGCGGACCGCGGCTCCTTCTTCGTCTCGCGGATGCCGAACCTCGACCTCGCGCTCGTCCAGGACTTCTTCGGCGTCGTAAAAAAAATGATGGTCATGAGCGACGACGACGACCACGCGCGCCGGCGCCGGGCCGCCGCGGTCGGGTTCGAAGATCACATCCTCGAGCGCTTCAAGGCCGTCATGGCCCGGACGGTGCGCGACCTCGTAGCGAGCGTCAAGGGACAACCGTCGTTCGAGTTCGTAGCTATGATCTCCAAGCGGCTCCCGGCGACGGTCCTCGCGGACCTCTTCTCGATCCCGCACCAGGACCGGGAGAACTTCCTCCGCTGGTCCAACGTCATGACCGGCTTCTTCGGCGGGGCGTCCCAGTACCGGAACGAGGACGGAGTGGAGGTTAACGACGCGACTCGGGCGCTCAAGGCGTACTTCACGACGCTCGTCGAGGAGCGGCGCCGGGCACCGGCGGACGACTACGTGTCGCTGGTCCTCCGGATGCAGGCGGCGACGAAGCTCGGCGACGACGAGCTCATCTCCCAGCTCATCATGATGCTCGTCGCCGGCATGGCCACGACCACCGACCAGATCAACAACTGCATGTTCCTCCTGGCTTCCCACCCGGAGATCCAGGCCGAGGTCCAGCGCGATCCGGGCCTCGGCCCCGGCATGCTCGAGGAGTTTAAGCGCCTCGATCCGGCGGTGACGTTCATCTTCCGCGTCGCCCGGGCGCGGACCGTGATCGGGGGGCAGGACATCCTCCCCGGCGACGTGGTCTTCATTTCGTCCCACGCGATCAACCGGGATCTCCCGGCCTCGGAGCGGCCCGAGGAGATCGACATCCGGCGCCGGGCCCCGAACTTCGCCTACGGCCACGGGGCCCACTACTGCATCGGCGCGAAGCTCGCCCGGATGGAGATGCAGGCGCTCTTCGAGGAGCTCCTGCGCGAGCTGCCGCCGTTCCGGGTGTCTCCGGCGGTCGAACCCGTGCGCGACCACTACTCGCTGTCGTTCTCCGGCTTCTCCGAGCTCACGCTGGAACTCGCGTGATCGAGCGGTACTGGCGGGAGATGTTCGGTGCGTGGACGCGGGACGGGGTGAGCTACGAGCTTCCCGGGTTCCCCGAGTCCCTGATGTCTCCGCGCTTCGGAACCCGGAACCGGATCCTCCCGCTCGCTCCCGGAGCGGGGGCCGACACCTGGCTCTGCTATTTCACCCGCGGGGCCGGGGTTCGAATCGCGGAGCTCCGGGAGGAGCCACTCGACCGGGCGGTCGCGCGCGACGAGTTCTGGCGGCTTCAGGAGGCCGTGAACCCCGCGGGCCTTCCGTTCCTCCGCCGGCTCGCCCCGTTCCTCGTCGCTCACCGGCTTCCCCACCGGCACCTCTGGCTCGCGGATGACGGCGGCGGCACGGTCGCGACCCTCCTCGCCGGAGAAACCCCGTCCTCGGTCTTCCTCTTTAACCTGGCCGTTGCGCCCGCGCACCGGGGTCGGGGAACCGCGCGGCGCCTCGTCGACGGGGCCCGGGGTCGCTTCGCCGACAGGCCCGCGTTCTACTGGACCCGTCACCCCGGGTTCTTCCTCGGCGCCGATGAAGTTTATCGGTATTCCATTGACGGCCGGGAGTAGCAGAACCACGCGCGCTGGGGCATCATGGAGAGACGGAGAACCCAGCGATGAAAGCAGCGATCTTTGACATGGACGGCGTCGTCGTCGACAACCACCGGTACCACTTCCACGCTTGGATGGCCTTCGCCGACAAGTACGGCTTCGAACTCAACGAGCGGATCTACCGGGAGAAGTTCAACGGCAAGACCAACGCCGACCTCTTCTACATGATCTTCGGGAGCGTCACGCCGGAGCAGATGCGGCGCTACGCGGACGAGAAGGAAGGCCTCTATCGGAAGCTCTACGCGCCGGAGCTGCGCGCGCACACGGGCCTCGTGGACTTCCTCGACCACCTCCGGCGGCGGCGGATCCGGATCGCCCTCGGGACGTCGGCGCCGACGACCAACGTCGACTTCACTCTGGATACGCTGAAGCTCCGGCCGTACTTCGAGGTGATCGTCGACGGCGCCATGGTCGAGCGCGGGAAGCCGGACCCGCAGGTCTACCAGCTGTGCGCGCTCCGGCTCGGCGTCGAGCCGAAGGACTG
>JBILTI010000132.1:0-5649 GCA_044371595.1 Bacteriovoracaceae bacterium | reverse complement strand
AGGAACTTGTCCTGCCGGGTCTTTCCGTCGAACTCCGAGCTCAGCGCAAGGAGCCGCTTCCGGTCCGCGGAGAGGTTCACCTGGTGGTGGAAGTGGCCCCTGTGCTCCCAGAGCACCTCGTCGTCTTTTGAAAAATGCCGGATATGCGTGTCCGAGGCGGAGACGAAGGAGCCGTCGTCGAGGAAGACGCAGATGACGCCGGGGAAGCGGGCGAAGACCTCTCCCGTGATGGAGAAGAGCTGGCAGCCGTTGACCAGGTGAAACCGCCGCAAGTCCCCGAAGTCCCCGGCGGCGCCGGAGAGGGAGAAGACGGTCATGAGCGCGGCGATGATCATTCGCATGGGCTTAGCCTTTTGGCGTCCCGGAGGTAGCGGTGCCGGAGCTTTATCTCGAGGACCGCGCGCCCCCGCGGGCAGTACGCCAGGAAATAGTACACCTTGCCGACGCCGGCGGTGTTCGGACAGACGCCGACGTTCAGGGCCATCGACTCCGTCGCATGAACCTCCGCCCGGAGGACAAGCTGGTCGCCGGCGCGTTCGAGGGGGTAGATCTTGTTTTCCCGGACGCAGGCCGGGGAAAGGATGTTGTTACCGAAGCCGTCGCGGTGCTGCTCGAAGAGCAGCTCGAGGTAGCGGCGCTTCCGTTCGATCATCGCCGCGGCCTCCGCCGACCCGGTGACGTAGTGGTGCTGGACGACGATTCCGCCCCCGCGCGGATCCGAACCGCGGAGCTCGCTCAGCGGCTGGCCGCGCTCGGAGGCGCAGCCACCGGTTAGCAGGAGGAGGAGGAGCGGGAGAAGGAGTCGAATCATATATAGATCTTATTGACTCCGCTGACATTGTCAAAACCGAAGACGTCGACCCCATCCTTCATTGCGGCTCCTGAACGGGTATAAGTTCATGATTTCACAAAATTAGGACCTGTCACAATCGCTTAACCGTTAGGACCTGTCAGAATCGCCTAACTTCTATACGATCTCAACGAACTGTAAAGCTAATCACTCCTAGGTCCCATATATCGATCTTCAGTTGGCGCCCCGCTTGCAAAGTGCTCCGGTAAGATTTAGAAACATTGGAGTGAAAGATGAAAACTTTTGTTGCCTGTATCGGAGTCGCGTTCGTGTCCCTTTCTGCGTCTGGTCGGGGGATCGACTGCACGGTCAATAACCTCTACAAAATCGACGAACGCGGCGAACTCATCGCCGAAGCGAGAGATGTCTCCGTCGTCGAGCTGCGGAATCCAAACGAAATAAAGTCGATGCGGTTCGCGTTTCCCGACGCCTCGGAATTTGTAATCCACGACCCCTTCCGAGACGGGGCCGAATCGCAGTACGCTTACCAGTACCAGGGGAGGATGATCGTTAAGGCCCTTCTCAAATCGATCAACATCTGGCAAAAGCCGAAGATCGAGTTTCAGGCCCCGGGCCGCACCCAACTCCGCCACTGGAACGCCGGTAACGTTTCGGTCGTCGCAGTTCCTGCGCGGATGAATAATAACCTTCCGAACCAGATCGAGGTGGACGGACGTCATTCGATGAATATAGCGCGTTTAACGAACATCGGTTACGCCGATTCCTTTTTAGTCCAGGAAGTCACCATAACAAACATAAAATATAACGATTTCGTAAAGATTGAGCATAAGATGACTTTTAGCTGCGCACCGGCGCAATCAGACACGAACCTCGTGCAGCGAACGTATCGACGATTGAGAGCGCAGCTAACTGGAACGGCCCAAAACGGAGCTGCTGCCGACGGGCAAGATGATTCGGATCGGACGACTCCTCGGGGTGACGTGCAGACGGCATCGCCGGGAACGTCCCAGGCGGGAGTTGCGTCTCAGCAGTAGCACTTCCGTCCAGCCTCTCCCCGTCTGTGGAGTCTTACGGGTTCATACATCCAAACTCCACAGACGGCACGAACTTAATCCTATGCCGCTACGGCCTTTACCCCCCTCGTTCGACTCCAAAATAAGCTGCAAGTGACGGGAACTGATCCCCCGGATCGTCCGAGGGGTTGTGATCGTCACATTTGCCGTCACAGTTGCTGGGCCCCATGTTTCAACTCTCTCTGATCGTCGAGGACCCCATAGTAAGAAGACTTCTCTTCAGCACCTCATCGCAATCAAGGTCATATGGAAGCCAGTGAGGCAGCGCCTCCTTCAGAGTCGTAGAGCACGGGTTACCCATAATCGCCCAGAGCTCGACGAGCTTCCAAGAGACGGCATCTGGGTACTTTCGAGGGGCACCCACTCTCTTGGTGTAGGGCCGGGGGCCAGACGTCTTTGAGAGAAGTTTTATGGCGTGTTTTCGGTTGTAGTTACAGTTGGAACAAAACTCGTTAAGTATCTGAGTTTTTTGTTTTTTAGAACTTTTTCTGTAGCGTTTTTTGACAGCAGCAAGATAAGCTCGCTTTGCCCCGATTTCCATGAGCGACCTCCAAGTCGTTAACAATTAAGATGTTTTTGGTAACTTAATTATGGAACATCGGGGTTTAAAATCATAATTCTTCACACCCATTTCGGTGTCATTTTCAATGGTTCAATTCGGGTTCAATTCGTTTCGAAGGCAAAGGCCAGGAGTAGAATTTTTGGACGGCCTGACCAGATCCTGGTCACCCACGTGCCCTTAAGGTCGGCGACGCACACCAGGGGGCCGGCACGGGCTTTGCTAATCCATTCGGATATGGAACAACAACAGAAAGCTACCCGACTGAACGTCACCTCGACGGAGCTCGAGCAGGACTCGTTCCGGCACTTCGCCCGGCCTCTAACGGCACGGCTCCTAGAAACGATGGAGCTCGGCAAACACTTCTTTCACGGGGAAGGCGACTACCTCTACTACCAGCAGGATAACCGGATCCACCGCGCCCTCGATCTCACCGGCGGGTACGGCGCGAACATCCTGGGCCACCGGCACCCCGTCGTCCTCGAGAAGGTTCAGGAGTGGCGCGAGGCCGGCGCCCCGTCGCTGACCCAGGGGAGCAGCCGCCGCGAAGCTGGCCGCCTCGCGGAGAAGCTCTCGGATACGCTCCGGCAGGAAACCGGGGAGGGCCCGTGGGTTACCACGTTCTCGAACACCGGCACCGAGGCGATCGAAGCCGCGTATAAGCACTGCCTCATCTACTTCCGGCAGAAGGCGCTCGAGCTCCAGCAGGAGCTCGAGAAGGAACTGAACCTCTCGGTCACGCGTATCCGCCGCCTCCCCGCCGAGCAACAGCTCGCGGTCGTCCGGTCGCTCCGCGCGGAACTGATCCATAAGGCCGAGAACCTACGGATGCCGGAAGAACGCCGGTCCTACCTGCGGCACCAGCTCGCCAACTGCCACGACCTCGAAACGCTCGTCGACCTCGTCCGGGCGATCAACGAAAACCAGCTCGCCGCGCATCCGCGGTTCCTCGCCCTCGAACGGGCGTACCACGGAAAGACGATGGGCGCCCTGAGCCTCACCTACAACGAGAGCTTCCGCAACCCGTTCTACCTCGACGACGCCGCGAACGCGCACACGACCTTCGTGTCCCAGTACGTCGACGCCGTGGCGCTCGAGGCGCTGATCGAGGCGCAGCGCCGGGACCTCCTCCTCGTGGGCCTGGGCCCCGCGGGCCCGACCTGGGCGCGCCAGTCGGTTTCCCTCCTGGCCGGCGCGTTCGTCGAGCCGATCCAGGGCGAGGCCGGCGTGGTACCGGTGAACGGCGACTTCCTCGCGCGCCTTAAGAAGTTCTCGCTGCAGGAGGATTTCCTCCTGGTCTTCGACGAGATCCAGGCCGGAATGTACCGCACGGGCCGTCTCGCATCGGGAACCCACACCGACGTGACCGCGGACGTCTACACGTTCTCAAAGTCCCTCGGGGGTGGCGTCGCGAAGATCGCCGCGACGACGATCAACCAGCGGAAGTACGTCGAAGAGTTCGGCTTCCTCCACACATCGACGTTCGCCGACGACGACTTCTCCTCCGCCGTGGCGCTCGCGGTGCTGGAGACGCTCCAGGGCCCGGGATCGCCGGTCGCCCAGGGCCTCCAGACTGCCGACTACCTCGTGGCCCGGCTCGAGTCCCTGCGAGCGCGCTACCCCGAGCTGATCAAGGAAGTCCGGGGCCGGGGCCTCATGCTCGCGATCGAGTTCCACGACCGGATCGCCGAGCTCGGCTTCGAGTTTAAGATCATCAGCGACGCGAAGATGCAGGGCTACCTCCTCGCCTCCTGCCTGCTGAACCACGAGGGCCTCCGGATGAGCCCGTCGCTCTCGAATAGCCTCACGCTCCGGATCCAGCCGAGCCTCTATTTAACCGTGGTCCAGGCCGAGGAACTCCTCGCGGGCCTCGGGAACCTCTGCGCGGCGCTCGCCGGGAAGGATCTCCGCTACTTCCTATCGGCCCTCTACCCGAACCAGGAGATCGGTCCCCTCCCCTCGCCGCCGCTCAAGCACGACTTCGTCCCGGGCCAGCGGCCGACGGCCGTCTTCCTCTGCCACCTGATCGACGAGAACCACATCAAGCGCGTCACGAACCCGCTGAAGCACGTCGCCGGCGAGCTCCTCATGCACAAGCTCGCCCTCACGAAGGACCTCGCCGAGTTCGAGGTCTACCACGCGCAGACGCTGGTGGACAACTCGGGGAAGGAGATGGACGTCCTCATGATGGCGGTCCCGATCACGTCCGAGGAGCTGAAGAAGACGTTCACTTCGCGGCAGAAGTTCAAAGTGGTCCAGAAGGTCCAGAACGCGATCGACTACGCGAAGGAGCTCGGCGCGAGCACCGTGGGCCTCGGCCAGTTCACCTCGATCGTCTCCGGGAACGGCCTCTACCTGAATCCCCGGGGGATGAACCTCACGACCGGGAACGCGTTCACGATCGCGCTGACGGTGCAGTCCGCGCTCCGGTCCGCCGCGGCGAAGGCCATCGATCTTCCGCGCGCCAGCGTCGCCCTCGTCGGCGCCGCCGGAAACATCATGTCCGTCGCGGCGAGCCTGATGGCCGATCACGTCGGCCGACTCCTCCTCATCCACCACACGCCGATCGAGGCGAGCAGCAAGTTCCAGGCGACGGTCCGGAAGATCCTCGCCGAGATCGCAAACTCGGCCGCCGACTCGGAAGTCTGTCGGGTGATCCGGGCCCACTGGAAGAACCAGGAGCTCCTGAGCTTCCTCGAGATCGACGCGGTCAAGCGCGTCCTCGTGGCGACCGCCGACGTCACGGAGATCCGGAACGCGGAGATCGTCCTCTGCGGCGCCAGCGCCGCCAACGGCTTCCTCACGCTCGACCTCTTCCGGGAGAACGCCGTGGTGGTGGACATCGCCGTCCCCCCGTCGATCAAACCGGAAATGTACAAGGAGCTCAAGACGACGCGGCCCGACCTCACCTATCACCTGGGCGGCGTCGCCCAGATCCCGCGGGGCCAGAGCCTCGACTTCTTCATCTTCCCGCTGGGAGAGAACGAATGCTACGCCTGCATGGCCGAGACATTCTCCATCGGCTTCAGCGGCCGAAAGAACTTCCTGAACATCGGCGACCTCAACAAGGACATCGTCCTCGAAGTGCAGGAGATCGCCCGGGAGGTCGGATTCGTGCTTGGTAGCGATAAGAAGAAGAGCTCGCTATAGATCCCGGCCGTAGAGGACGTACTGCGAGTAGGCCTCCTGGGAGCGCTCCTCGAAGG
>JBILTI010000133.1:0-5649 GCA_044371595.1 Bacteriovoracaceae bacterium | reverse complement strand
TCGCGCCCTCGCGGGCGAACGCCAAGGCCGAGGCCTTCCCGATGCCGCTCAAGGCGCCGGTGAGGACGACCGTAGGACCAGATCGGATATGTTTTCATCGGACCTCCCTCGTTGATCTAGGACAGGGCCGCCGGAAACGCCGGGCAACTCGGGAGAACCGCAAGATCCTATTCGGCGTGGTAGCGCGGATCGAGCTTGAGGCGAAAGCTTTCCTGCGGGGTGGCCGGGTCGACGACGGGTTGGTCCCAGTTCTGGAGGATCTTGCCGTTCTGGGCGTCGACGAGGACGCGGAAGGTCGTCTCGTGGTTCCGCTCGTTCTTGATGGTAACGATCACGGACTCGACGAAGAGGCCCAGGCCGTCGTGGATCCAGACGAAGGAGTCGACCACGTTGAGGCGGACGTCCGTGAGGTCGCTTCCGCCCTGTGCCCGGAGCGTCGAGACGAGCCCTTCCTTCCATTCCGGAGAGCGGCGATTGACAACCGAAAGCGACCGTAGCTGGTCCCGCTCGCGGCCCTGCGCGAGGCCCACGACCTTGAGACCGTTCACCTGGAGGCGTTCGACGTCCACGCTCGGCGGGGCCTTCGGCTCGGCCCCGGCCCGCCGGTCCGGCGCCGCGGTTCGGCCCCGCCAGAGGAGGAGCAGCGCCAGGAGGACGACGGCAGCGAGGGAGACGAGGAGGAGCGGTCGCCTAGTCATTTACTTCGAAGTCAAAGTTAATCACCTTGAAGGGCTTCGGGCCGTTGTACTCGGCGTCGATGAAGTCGTTGGCGTTGCTTCCGTCGGTGTAGCAGTCCGAGCAGTTGCTGAACCGGGCGCGGAGCCGGCAGCGGAACTTCGTCCCCGGCGGGATCCACTTGTTGATCTCCATGAGGAGGACGGTTCCCGTGTTGAAGAAGGTCTTCGACGAGTCCTTCATGACCGTTTCGTAGTACGTCTTCTGCGCGTCGATCTTCGAGTAGAAGCTCTCGTTGGCGCCCGGAAGGAAGCGGACCAGGCACTCGTGCGGATTGAAGGTGAAGTCCTCGTCGGTCGTCGTGCCCGTCGTGTACCCGAGGCAGTCCTTGGGGAGGAGGTTCAGGCCCTGCTTCACCCGGAACTCGTTCTGCGAGACCCAGCGGGAGCTGTCGCCGTCCTCGAGGAGCACGAGGCACACCGGCGCCGCGGCCGCGGCGGGGAAGAGCTTGTCGGCGCCGGGCACGAGGCGCCGGAAGGAGGTCTGTGTCGGCTCGGCGCAGGTGAGACCCTGTTCGCCGCCCTGGTCGACGGTCGTCGCCGCGTCGTAGACGTTCGCGCCGTTCGTCACGCAGGGCTTGAAGTTCCCGGTCGTCCGGTCGGTGACGTGAACGTGGTCCCAGTCCGTCGCGAGGAGCTGCACCCCGGCCATCGTGCTGTTCGAGTTGTTCACGAGGTTCGGGATGACCCCGACGACCTCGCCGGGAGAGAGCTTGAGGTTGTTGTTGTTGTAGATCGTGCCGGCGACGTTGGTGCTCACGGGAACGGTGAAGCCCTTGAAGAGGAGCTGCCGCAGGAAGCCCTCGATGGCCGAGCTCGTGTCTATGAGATAGAGGCTGAAGCGCGACGGGTTCTCGTCGTCCCGGGCCGCCAGGTCGACGAGCTGCTTTGAGACGAGGACCGACTTCCGGCGGTTGTTCTCGGAGACCACCGTGAGCGGCGACGGCGCTAGCGTCGGAACCTCCGAGGTGTAGGTGACGGCACGGCTCTTCGTCGAGGTTCCGTCGTCGTTGTAGGTCCGGAATAGGAGGAGACCGTAGTCGTCGAGGAGCTTCTCCGACTTGTTCTTCGTGAACGCCGGGCAGAGGCCCGAGCGGAACGCGAACGGATCGCTGTAGGAGACGAACTTGTTAATGTTCTTCGCGAGGGTCTGGAAGAAGCGGCGGTAGTTGACCGGGTTGTTGTACTGGGTCCAGAGATAGGAGCTCGTCGCATCGAGGTTCACGAAGAAGTTCGCGCCGGTGAGCGGGGCCGTCGAGTTGTCGATCCCGCGGGCGTTCAGGTCGCCGAGCTCCGCGAGGGTCTCGGCGAGGAGGAGCACGACGACGTCGGTGGCGCGGTCGTGGCCCCCGTCGGGGTCGCGGGTGTAGCCGCAGTCGCGCCGAAGGTTCTTCGTCAGGGCGACGAGGTAGTGCGAGACGATCTGGCCCGCGTAGTGGACGTCCTCGGGGTTTTCGTCGGGGTCGTTCGGGTCGTAGAGGAGGTACTGCGGGTACGAGAGGCGGCCCTCGGGGGTCTCCGCGAGCGTGGGGATCGGATGGAGGTCGTCGGCCTCGGTCAAGGGCCGGGCCTGGCGGAGGGTGCGGCCGAGGGCGAACTCGCCGAAGCGCTCGCGCTTGTTCATGAGGTAGCTGTAGTAGTCGGCGATCCCCTCGTTGATCGCGCCGGCCTCGTCGTAGCCGAAGGAGCCGAGGTTCGAGCGGAACGGGTGGTAGCTTACGCCGCTCGTGCCGTTCCGGAGGTTCATCAGCACGGAGACGTAGGCGTGGCCCAGCTCGTGGTAGATGACGCTCGGATCCTGGACGAAGTAGAACCCCGGGAATTCCTCGAGGCGGCCCAGGCAGATCGTCGGGCCAGCGGGCGCGAAGTACGCGTTTTCTTCGTCGCACTGGGCGTAGGTGGTCAGGTAGTCGAAGTTGAAGATCCGGCGGTCGGTGCTCGAGAGCGCCTTGAACCAGAAGAGCTTCGAGTTCATGAGGTAATAGGGGATTGCCTTCGGAACGCCCGCCCCGAGGAGCTGCTGCGAGAGGGCGTAGGCGTTCGCGAGCTTCTTGAAGAAGACCGCGTTCCCCGCGTTGATGTGGTAGAGAGCGTTGACCTGGTAGAACTCCGGAGAATTGGTCGGGAAGATGTACGTCCGGTCGGACTTCCGCGGCAGCGGCTGCGTGCTTCCGGAGGCCCGCGAGAGCGTGCGGACGCACTCGTCGAGCTTCACGGGGGTGCTGAAGAAGTACATCTCGCAGTTGCCCGTGAGGTTCATGTTCGGGGTCACGGGCCGCGCTTGGCGGTCGGTGAACGTCGTCATGTTGACGTTGCCCGGGCCGTAGTTCGGGCCCCCGAGTATGTACGGGCTGTCGAGGTAGACGAAGGCCTTGTTGTCGTAGGACCCGTCGTTCGTGATGACGTTGCTCCGAGCGGTTCCGGGGGGAAGTTCGGTGGGGTTACAGGCGGCGAGGGTGGCCAGCAGGGCCACGATAACGGACGACCGTCCCAGGAGGACGGCGGTCGCTTCGAGAGGTCTTATCATCCACTGACGTACCACTTTCATATCTACCTTATCGGCTTATTTCGAGGCGAAATAAACCGACTAAAATCGACGGCTTACCGGGCCGCCGCCTGTCCAGCGCCGCCGGAGAGTTGCCGGCGGATCCGGTCGAAGAGGGGCTCTTCGGGGGTGTTCCGGTCGAAGTTGTTGCCGGCGCGGCAGAAGGCGGGGGCGGAGTCGGCGGAGAGGGTCGCTGGGCCCCTGTTGTTGCCGTTTCCACGTAAGATAGATGCAACATAGCCATCCCTTACCACGGGGTCGCACCCTCCCTGTTGCACCTGCCCCGTCTGGCCAGTTGAGGTCGGCTGAGATCTTGAACTGGTGCACTCGAGGAATTGAGAACAGGTGGTCCTAAGCGCTGAGCTCAGCGCTGGCGCTGCCTGGCCACCTTGCTCTCCCTCGGGCGGAAGGTTGTTGCAGATTTCGATCGCTTGGGCCATCGCCGACGAACCCGTACTCGAAGTGTTCTGGTGACCCGCGCAGAATTGAGCGAAGTCACCGAGTCCCTGCCCGCCGCCGCCGACCCGGGAGACGGTCATGACGAGATCGTTTACGTTGCCTTGACACGCGGGCCCCGGGTTTCCGTTCGCGGCGAAGTTAAACCGCTGGCAAAACTCCTGCTGCTTCTCCCCGAGCTCCCGGTTCCGCTTCTGCTGCTCTTCCTGCTGCTGGCGGAGCTGCCGCTCCTGTTCGGCGACGGCCCCGTCATGCTTCCCTTTACATTCATCCGCGATCCGGTTGGCCTCGGTGACGACCTTGTTGTAGTTTTCTTCGGTCTGCCGGATGTGCGCGGCGAGGAGGCCCGGCGATCTGCTACCCTGGCCCGTCTGTTCGCTGCCGAGGATCTGGTCCTGCTGCTTCTTTACGCTTTCTTTAAGCATGGCGATGTTCTGCTTGAACATCTCGACGTACTTGTCGGGATCTTCGAGGAGGAGCTTCCCGTCCGGCGACTGGGCGGTCGCCTGCTGGAACTCGGACAGGTAGCGCTGACCCTCGGGGACCTCGCGCTGGATCCCGGCCGGCGACGAGAAGCCGGCGCCGAAGATGCCGCGCATGACTTCGCCGTCGCGCATGTAGCGGGCGAGGGCGGAGTCGAAGATCTTCACGATGTCTTGTTTGTTCTTCTGCATCAGCGCCTTGTAGTTGTTCACCCGGGCGGTCTTCTGGGCCTTGATCTCCTGCACGAAGCCCTCGGCCTGGCGGTTACAGGCCTGCATGTTCTGCGAGCAGGTGAGCGCGGCGTTCGCGCAGAAGCCCGGCGAGGACGTGTTGAAGCGCTCCGGCGTACAGGAGCCCTGGACCGCGTTGCTCGCTTCCTGCGGGCTCGCGCACTCGATGAGGCGCTTCCGGACCTCGCGGCGGATCTCGCTCGCCTGGGTGCGCGCCAGGTTCTTGAAGTCCTGGTTCAGCTGCCGGAGCTGCTGGATGGCGCCCGCGCCGGTGGTCTGGTTGCCGAGCCGGTTCGCGCGGAACTGGGCGTTGCAGTTCCTGATGAGGTCGGAGAAGAAGACGCCCGGGGTGCGCACCGACGAGGCCGGGACGACCGTCGTCCGGACGTTCCCTTGCCCGTCGACGTCCTGGACCTCGTAGGAGTTCTCCATCCGGAGGAAGTGGCGGCCGCCGGTCTGCGCCTCGAGGGCGCGGAGGTCGGCGAGCTTCTTGTCGAGCGAGGAGTCGTCGTCGAGGATCTGGTTGAGCTTGTCGCGGAGGAAGTTCGAAGCGAAGCGGTTCGCGTGGCCCGAGGCGCTCGGGTCGTGGATGTTCGACATCAGCCGCTCGCGGTTGACGGACGTGAGCGCCTGCTGGAAGCACTCGTTCTTCATCCGGTTCTCGAGGGCCCCGAGGTCGGCCTCGAAGTTCGGCCGGCCGAGGGACTGGAGGACCTGGCCCGCGGCGCCGCCGCCGCGGTTTCCGATCTCGTTCTGGAGGAGGCCCCGCTGCTCGGTCAGGCGGGTCATCCGCTGCGCGAAGCGGGACCGGACGTCGGCGAAGAGGTCAGGCCGGAGGGCCTGGTTCGCGCCGGTGCTGGAGGAGACCGCTTCCGGGAGCCCCTTGAGAAAGTCGCCGTATCCCTGGGCGTTGTTGGCGAAGGTCGGGAAGTCGAGCTCGAGCTGCCGGCCCACGATGTCGGCCATCTTGTTGATGTCTTCCACGACGGCCGTGTGCTGGGTCGAGTAGGATTCGCCGGAGTAGCGGCCGTTCCGCGTCGTGAGGTTCTTCCGGATCTCCTTACTGATGTCGTTCAGGCCTCCCTGGCGGCCCCGGTCGTTCAGCGCGTCTCCCGCGAACATCGAGTTACAGGCGGGGTTATCGAAGCGCTTCTTGAAGTCGAAGAGGTCGGGCCGGCGGGTGCGGACCTTGTCGG
Source organism: Bacteriovoracaceae bacterium (assembly GCA_044371595.1). Classification (GTDB taxonomy): domain Bacteria; phylum Bdellovibrionota; class Bacteriovoracia; order Bacteriovoracales; family Bacteriovoracaceae; genus Peredibacter. The sequence goes on along the minus strand of JBILTI010000133.1, from coordinate 5 downwards.
CGATC
>JBILTI010000350.1:0-3250 GCA_044371595.1 Bacteriovoracaceae bacterium | reverse complement strand
CACGTCGCCGCACTTCCACGAGGACAAGTTCTTCGTGAAGACCAACGGCAAGTGGATGATCACGCCGCTCTTCATCACCCTCATCTTCGTCGAGTTCTCGGACCTCGTCTTCGCGATCGACTCGATACCCGCGATCATCGGGATCACGAGCGATCCGTTCCTCGTCTTCACGTCGAACGTCTTCGCGATCCTCGGGCTCCGGTCCCTCTACTTCGCCCTGAAGGGCTTCGCGGACATGTTCCACTACCTGAAGTACGGCCTCGCAGTGATCCTCATGTTCATCGGCGTCAAGATGTTGATCATGCACTGGTACCACATGCCGGTCTCCGTCACCATGTCGGTGATCTTCCTAGTCCTCATGACCTCGGTGCTGGTGTCCATCATAAGTAATCGAAAGAAGCTCCAGGGGAACTAGCGAGGAGGGGCACCCGAGGCCCCTCTTTTGTTTCAGCGCAGGTGGTTCCGCTCGGAGACGAGTTCGTTCAAGGTGATGAAGTCGACGAGGTAGCCGACGAGGAAGAGGCCACCGGTGCAGAGCCAGAGGACGCCGGTGATCCACTTCCCGAGGTAGAACCGGTGCGCCCCGAAGACGCCGAGGAAGGTGAGGAGGAGCCAGGCGACGCTGTAGTCGTAGGTTCCCGGCGCGTACCGCCGGGCCGATTCGCGTTCCATCCGGGGGATCAGGAAGAAGTCGAAGATCCATCCCACCAGCAGGAGTCCGAACGTGCAGAAGTAGAGGGCGCCGGTGATCGGTTTCCCGTAGTAGAAGCGGTGGGCCCCGGTGAAGCCGAAGATCCAGAGGAGGTAGCCGAGGGGTATCGAGTGCGTGGCGCGGTCTGTTTGCATTTCCAATCTCATACCTCCGCCAGCGACGGAAGGCAACGGCTTAGAGGTCGACGCCGAGGCCCATGGCGAGGAGGAGCGCCAGAAACACGCCGGCGGCGACGGCGCCGAGGAGGTGCTCGCGCCGGCGGAAAAACAGGACGGCCGTGAGGAGCACGCGGACCAGCGGAAGGCAGATCAGCGCGGCGAGGCCCGCGTAGGAGATCAGGGCGGCGTAGTCCCCGCGGCCCCGGTGGAAGGCGAGAAGCTCCTGGAGGGGGATCCGGTCGTAGGTCTGGAAGTTGAAAAACGGATCGCCGGTGAGGCGAAGCTTCAGGACGTATCCCGTCGCGATGAGGCCCCCCGCCACGAGGACGCCCCGGCGCAGGAACTTCGAGATCTTCAGCTCTAGGGAGGTGCTCGGTTTCATCCGCGGATCCCCCGGAGTATCATCTGCACCGAAACGACGGCCAGGACGACGACGAAGACCTTCCGGATGAGCGCCGCCGGAAGCCGGGTCATGGCCCGGGCCCCGAGCCAGGAGCCGCCGATGATCCCGAGGGCCACGGGCCCCGCGATCTCAGGCCGGATGTCGCCGCGGAGGAAGTAGGCCCCGGCGCTCGCGGTGGCGGTCACGCCGATCATGAAGTTCGAGGTCGCCGAGGAGACCTTCATCGGAAGCTTCATCGCGTTGTCCATGGCGAGGACCTTGAAGATCCCGCTCCCGATCCCGAGGAGGGCGGAGAGGACGCCGGCGACGTACATCGCCGCGAGGCCGGCCGGAACCGCCGCGACCTTGTAGGCCACGGTTTCTCCCGTCTCGCTCCGGAACTCGCCGCCGAGCTTGAGCCGCCGCGACCACGGGTGATCCTCCGCGGTCCGGTGGTCCTGCTTTTTCCGGAGCATCATGAGGGCCGAAAAGAGGAGGAATCCCCCGAAGAGAAGGAACAGCGCCCGGGCGTCGATCCGCGTCGCGAGGAGGAAGCCGGTCGCCGCGCCGGCGACGGTTCCCACTTCGAGGAGCACCGCCACGCGGAGGTTCGTCAGGTTATCCCGGAGGAAGCTCGCGGCGGCGCCCGAGGAGGTGGCGATGATCGAAACCAGGCTCGCCGCCACCGCGTAGCGGATGTCGACGTCGAAGAAGAGCGTCAGCGCCGGAACGACGACGATGCCGCCGCCGAGGCCCAGGAGGGCGCCGAGGAAGCCCGCGAAGACCGAAATCCCGATTAGAAGTAGACTGTACATTTCCCGATTATAGGTCGCCGGGGACGATCGGGAAAGCCCGGTGTACGACGCTGTTCTCTCCGAAGAAGTAGCGGTCGACTGTGAGCGGAGCGGTCTTCTCCCGGTACACCGGGGTCCCGAGCGCCCAGCGGTTCAGCCGCCGCAGGTGGTACTAGGGGATCTGCGGATACAGGTGGTGCTCGAGGTGGTACGACGAGTTGATCGGATAGAGGAAGAGCGTCGCGGCGGCCCGGGCCGGTGCGTGATGGTGTTTTCGTGGGCCTCGTCGCCGGTCTCCCGAACGTGCTCCCCGAAGCCGTGCCAGCGGAGGAGGAGCGGGGAGATCGTGAGGATCCAGAACAGGAGAAACGGCACGAGGAGGCCCGCGCTCAAGAAGGGGGCCGGGACGAGCGTCACCCACGCGACGAGGCCGAGGTGCTCCGGGATGGTGGGCGCGGCGATGACGCCGCGGGCGCGCTTTTCCTTGAAGAACTTCAGGAGGCACCCGGCGCCCCGGAGGTAGTGGATCCCCGTGAGGTCGAGGAGAAACAACCGGATCACTTCCGCCCGGGACGCGTAGCTCGGGCGGATGCCCACCGCCCGGTAAAACAGGAGCTCCGGGTCCCCGTCGATCTTCCCCGTGTGCCGGTGGTGCTCGAAGTGAAAGTAGCGGTAGTCCCGGAGGTAGCTCAGGAGCGGGGCCGCGCAGAGGTAGTGGCCCGCGAGCTCGTTCAATCGCTTGTTTTGAAAGAGATGGTAGTGCGCGGCCTCCTGGACGAAGGTTCCGTGCTGGACGGCGCCTATGAGGAGAAACCCGAGGCCGCGGGGTGGGAGAGGGTTCCGAAGGAGATGATCAGCGCGGGCGGAACCGCGGAGAGGCCCAGCAGAAAGGGGACTTTCAGGTGATCCTTCGGGGTCGTAACGGGCGCGAGGTCGCGGGGCCCAAGAGCGTCCTAAGCTCGGTCTTCATTTTCGGAGGATAGCACGGGCCCGGGCGGGATGCCCGGGCCGGAAAAGATTACAGGCGATGCCTAGATGCTGAACCGGTTTCCGCAGCGCTGGTTCAGGAAGCGGACGAGCTGGCCGTCGTCGCCGTAGCGGAACTCGGCGTTCCGCGTCCATAACTCGGAAGACGGGACCTGGCAGGTGCGCCCGTTCTGCGTCACCGTCGCGTTGCCGTTGTTCAGCCGCGGATCATCGCCGC
>JBILTI010000130.1:0-5679 GCA_044371595.1 Bacteriovoracaceae bacterium | reverse complement strand
CCCGCGGCGAGCTGCGCGCGGGTGACCTTGAGCCGGTCGTGGCGCTTCGACGAGCGCCGGAGGTCGTCGCCGAAGACGTTGGCGTTGGGGCCGTCTTCCCGGGCGAAGCCGCCGGGCTCGCCGTGGTCGGAGTTGTAGCCGTTAAACGAGAGCTTGTACTTGTTCTTTCCCTTGAAGGTGTGGTTCCGCAGCTGGACGTAGTCGGCCGCGAAGTCCGAGTTCACGCGCTGGGGCCCGTTCCCCTGCCGGCGGAAGTACTCGGCGCCGTAGGCGTGGTCGCCGGACGAGCCGTAGATCGCGTTGTTCGTCGAAAGGAGATCGTAGGAGCCGGTGGTGAGGCCCGCGTGTCCCGAGAGCGCCTGGCCCTTCTTGAGGGGCCTCGAGAGGTAGTTCACGACGCCGCCGGGCTGCGGTCCGAAGAGGAGGCACGCGCCGCCGCGGATGAACTGGAACTTGTCCATCATCGGCAGCGCCGGCGAGTAGTAGTGGGCCGGGTAGCCGTACATGTCGGCCGCGACCGGAAGGCCGTCCTGGAGGAGGAGCACGTTATAGGACTCGTGCGGATCGCCGAGGCCCCGGTAGGTGATGGCGGCGAGGGACTCGTTGGGGATCTCGGAGATCAGAAGCCCCGGCGTCTGCGAAGTGGCCTGCCGGTAGTTGTTCGTCTGAAGCTTCGGGATCTGCTTCAGGTCCGTGACCGTGTTCTTCTTTCCGGAGTAGATCTGCGTTCCCTTGTTCTCCTGCCAGTAGCCGGAGAAGGAACCTTCTTTCTCTTCGGTAACCTGGATCTCCTCCAGGGTCTCCTGGGCCCCGGCGCTCGCGGCGACCAGGAGGAGTGGTATTAGTAGTCTTTTGGGCATTGCGCTGTTCCTGGCTTTGATGGTTGAAATATTTGTTTGATATATGAAACCCGGTCTTTAAAAGTTTGTCTACTGCAATTAAGCATTCGTCGAAGCTTGTGGCGAACTGAAGGGGCTTCGCCACCGCGGCGGAACCGGGAGGGCCCTACCGCGGACCGCGTTCGCCGCGGCGATCGCGGCGGCGGACGCGCAAGATTCGCTTTGCGAGGAGCGACGGGTGTCATCGTGCGGCCGCGGGACCTGTAAGAATTTTACGATCTGTTTTCTTCGGTTTTCCTGATAGCTTCCTCTCGATTTGTATCACTTCAAGGAGAACCTAATGAGAATCCCGTTCCTGTTCTTCGTTCTGCTTCTTCTCGCCTCCTGCGGCCGCGACGGCGGCGGCGGAGCTTCCTCGTCGGTGACGAGGAGAGGCCTCTGCGACCTGAACGGACGCGACGTCGACTGCGCCACGATCCGCGGGGCCGACGGCGAGGGGATCGATCTCCTCGAGGCCGTGATCGACGTTCCGGTGAAGGTTTCGAACGGGGAGATCACCTTCCTCGCGGACCGCGCCTCCCAGACCCAGGGCCGGCGCATCGACTGCCGGATCGCCGTCCGCAACGGCGAACGTTACGGCTTCACCGTCCGCGGCGACGCGCTCACCCTCACGACGTCGGACGGGGCGCTCGAGATGGACCGGATCAGCGACGGGGAAGGCCTCACCGGCGCGTGGATGTGGAAGGGCTACGTGGATCAGGGGACGCACATCATCCGGAAGCTCACCGTCGTCGAAGACCGGGCGATCCTCCGCACGCACTGCGAGCTCTAACGAACGAAGGCCCTGGAGCGGGGCCTTCGTTCGTTTTTCTGATTCGGGTTCGGTTCGATCAGGAGAAGTTCTCGATCACGGTCGCGACCCCCTGGCCCAGGCCGATGCACATCGTGGCCAGACCGTAGCGCTTGTTGTTCTGCCGCAGCTGGTGGGCGAGGGTGCCGGTGATCCGCGCGCCCGAGCAGCCGAGCGGATGGCCGAGGGCGATCGCCCCGCCGTTGAGGTTGACCCGCGCGTCGGCCGTCTCCAGGAGTCCCAGGTCCTTCAGGACCGGGATCGACTGGGCCGCGAAGGCCTCGTTCAGTTCCACGATGTCCATCTGCTCCATCTTGAGTCCCGCGCGCTCGAGCGCCCGCCGCGACGAGGCCACGGGGCCGTAACCCATGATCGACGGTTCGCAGCCGGTGGCGGCGATGGAGACGATCCGCGCCAGGGGTTTGAGCCCGAGGGCCTTCGCCCGCTCCTCGGACATAACGATCACGCAGGAAGCGCCGTCGGAGAGCGCCGACGAGTTTCCGGCGGTCACGGCGCCGTTCTTCGGGTCGAAGACCGGCGGAAGCTTGCCGAGGGTTTCGACGGTCGTCTCGGGCCGCACGACCTCGTCGACGGCGATCATCGCCGGAACGCCGAGGTCGTCGTGGCCCGGCGTCGGGACGAGCTCGTCCTTGAAGCGGCCCTTCAGCGTCGCCTCGTGCGCCTTCCGGTGCGAGCGTGCCGCGAACTCGTCCTGCTGCTGGCGGGTCACCCCGTGCATGCGGCCCAGGAGCTCGGCCGTGAGGCCCATCGAGCCCGCGCCCTTCGAGGTCGTCTTGTTGAGGGCCGGGTTAAAGTCCACCCCGTGGGTCATCGGGACGTGGCCCATGTGCTCGACGCCGCCGCAGAGGTAGACGTCGCCCTGGCCCGCCCAGATGCCCTGGACGGCCATGTGGATCGCCGTCATGGAGGAGCCGCAGAGGCGGTTCACGGTCTGCGCGGAGACGGTCTTCGGAATCTCCGTCAGGAGTTGGGCGTTGCGGCCGATGTTGTAGCACTGCTCGAGGGTCTGCTGGACGCAGCCCCAGATGATGTCTTCGATCTCGGCCGGGTTCACGGCCGGGTTGCGCTTCAGGATCTCGCGCATGAGATGGGCGGAGAGGTCCTCGGCCCGGATGTTTCGGAAGTTCCCCGCCTTCGAGCGGGCCATCGGCGTTCTTACGGCGTCGACGATCACTGCGTTTTTCATATCGTTACCTCTTAGTAGTATGTTTTATTCTCGGCCGCGAGGGCCTTCATGTACGGCGTCAGCTCGTACACGGTTCCGATCGACGAGTACTTCTTCGATTCCTCCGCGAGCGTTTTCATCCCGACCGCGTCGGCGTACTTGAGCGCGCCGGCGCGGAACGGCGGGAAGCCGAGCCCGAGGAGGAGACCCATGTCCACTTCGACCGGCGTCGCGACGATCTTGTCCTCGAGGCAGCGCGAGGCCTCGGTGATCATCGGGATCATCATTCTCATCACGATCTCGTCGTCGCTGACCTCGAGTTTCTTCGTCGCACACGGAGCGAGGAGCTCGTAGACCTTCGGGTTCACTTTCTTCACGGGCTTCCCCTTCTTGTCGACCTCGTACTCGTAGAAGCCGAGGCCGTTCTTCTGGCCGTAGCGCTTCTGATCAAAGAGGACCTCGAGGACGGTCTTACGGTCGTAGGCCATCCGGTCCGGGAACGCCGCGGCCATGATTTTTGAGGCGTGGACGCCGGTGTCGATACCGACGACGTCGAGGAGGTAGGCCGGGCCCATGGGCCAGCCGAACTTCTCCATCACCTTGTCGATCCGCTGGAAGTCGACGCCGTCCTCGATCAGATGGACGAAGCCCTTGAAGTAGGGGAAGAGGATCCGGTTCACAAGGAAGCCGGCGCAGTCGTTCACGACGATCGGCGTCTTCCCCATCTGGGTCGCGTAGTTCACGGCGCGGGCTACCGTCTCCTCGGAGGTCTTCGCCCCGCGGATGATCTCGACGAGGGGCATCCGGTGAACCGGGTTAAAGAAGTGCATGCCGCAGAACTTGTCCGGCCGGGCGAGGCCCTCGGCGAGCTTCGTGATAGAGATCGTCGACGTGTTCGACGCGAGGACCGTGTCGGGGCCGGTGACCTTCTCGACGTCCGCGAGGACCGCCTTCTTCACCTTCTCGTTCTCGACGACCGCCTCGACGACGAAGTCGGTCGCGGCGAAGTCCGCGTAGGAGAGCGTCGGCGTGATCGCGGAGATCACCTGGGCGAGCTTCTCCGGGGTGATCTTCTTCTTCTCGAGCTCCTTGTTCAGGAGCTTCGAGGCTTCGCCCATGCCGAGGTCGAGCTGCTCGGGCTTGATGTCTTTCATGAGGACCGGGACCCCCTGGGAGGCCGACTGGAAGGCGATTCCGCCGCCCATGATGCCGGCGCCGAGGACCGCTCCGTGCTTCGTCGGGGTCGCGTCCCGGGTCACGGTCTTCGCTACCTTCTTCAGGTACTGGTCGCCGAGGAACACCTGCACGAGGCACTCGGCGGTGCGGGTCTTGGCGCAGGCGGCGAAGGCCTCGCCCTCGACGACCAGGGCCTCGTCGCGGGTCATCCGCGAGGCCTTTTGCATGACCTCGACGGCCTTGACCGGGGCCGGGTAGTGCGGGCCCGCCATCCCGGCGACGAAGGCCTTCGAGCCCTCGAAGCTCATCGTCGCTTCGATCTTATCAAACCGGAGCGGAGCCTTCTTCTGCGCCGTCCGCGCTCGCCAGTCGAGCTCGCCGCTCGCGCACTTGGCGAGGAGCCTAAGGCCCGCTTCCTCGAGCCGGGCGTCGTCGACGATCCCGTCCACGGCGCCGAACTTCAGCGCCTCCTCGGCCTTGTAGTGTCTGGCCCCGGTGATCCACTCGATCGCGTGGTCGGGGCCCAGGAGCCGCGGGAGCCGGACCGTGCCGCCCCACCCGGGGATGATCCCGAGCTTCGTCTCCGGAAGTCCCAGCGCCGCCTTCGGCGTCGCGAGCCGGTAGCCCATGGCGAGGGCGATCTCGCAGCCGCCGCCGAGGGCGAAGCCGTTCATCAGCGCCACCGTCGGAAACGGGAGGTCTTCGTAGCCGGAGAAGATCCGGTTGATGCCGGCGAGCCAGGTCCGCATCTCGGCTTCGGACTTCTGGAAGTGGCCCAGGAACTCGGTCACATCGGCGCCGAAGACGAAGCCGCTCGGTTTCCCCGAGGCGAAGAGGAGGCCCGTCGCCGACGCCTGCGCGCGGGCGACCTCGAGGACCTCGCCGAGCTCGCGGAGGGCGAGCGCGTTGAAGACGTTCGCGGACTGGTCTTTCAGGTCGAAGGTCACTTTCAGGACGCCGCCGGGGAGCGCCTCGAGGCGGAACGCCGAACCACTGTATAACATAGGGATCTCCTTTCAAATATTGGCCCTATTCTACTGCTTGAAAGGAGAATTTCCTAAGAGAGAATACTAGAGCAAATTCGACAGGTCTTTTTTGATCTCTTCGGGCTTATCGGTCGGCGCGTAGCGCTTGATCACCCGGCCCTCCCGGTCGACGAGGAACTTCGTGAAGTTCCATTTGATCGCCTCGGTCCCGAGGATCCCCGGGCGTTCTTCCTTCAGGAACCGGTAGAGCGGCGCCGTGGCCGCGCCGTTGACGTCGACCTTCTGGAAGAGGGGAAACTTCACGTCGTAGGTGAGGGAGCAGAAGCTCTTGATCTCGGCCTCGTCGCCGGGCTCCTGGGCGCCGAACTGGTTGCAGGGAAACCCGAGCACTTCGACGTGGTCCCGGAGCTCTTCGTAGAGCGCCTCGAGGCCCTTGTACTGGGGCGTAAAGCCGCACTTACTGGCGACGTTGACGATCAGGAGGAACTTTCCCCGGTACCGGCCGAGGTCGACGTCCTTTCCGTCGATGTCCTTGACCGTAAAATCGTAAACAGATTTTGCCATTTTTGACTCCTTCCTTTAGGATGCGTGGATAGATGAATACCACCCCATCATACCCGACGAGGGCCCCGTGAGCCAGCG
>JBILTI010000424.1:0-2718 GCA_044371595.1 Bacteriovoracaceae bacterium | reverse complement strand
CGCTCACCGATCAGATCCTCCAGGACCTCGAGCAGCAGGCCAGGGATAAGAAGCCGACCGAGCAGAAGAAGGAATACGTCGCTCCGCCGGACTACGAGTACCGGGGCCGGGGCCTCGTCTACAACTGCCAGGGGAAACACTGGGCCTGCGTCGACGCGCCGAGCTTCCGCACCTGCGAAGAGAACAGCTCGTCGGTGAAGTACCTGGGGAAGAAGGTCGAGTGCCATCCTTACAACGTCTACGACACGACGAAGAGCTGCGAGAACATGCAAAATCGGATGGTGTCGGCGAGCGCCAAGACGGAGTTCTGCGAATAGGTGATCAGGCCGCGTTCTTGTCGAAGCTCCGGTCCATCAGCGGAATGTAGAACCTCTCTTCGCCCTTGATCGCTTCCCGGCGCATCCCTTCGATGAAGAGCTTCACCAGCGTCGGATCGAACTGGGTGCCGGAGAACTGCGTGAGTTCTTCGAAGGCGACCTCGTAGGGGAGGCCTTTCCGGTAGGGCCGGGTCGAAGTCATCGCGTCGAAGGTGTCGGCAATCAGGATGATCCGCGCCGCGAGGGGGATCTCTTCGCCCTTGAGGCCCAGCGGGTAGCCCTTTCCGTCGAAGCGCTCGTGATGGAGCCGGGCGTTCGCTGCGACCTTATCGAAGTACGGAAACTCCTTCAGGATCTCGAACGAATTCTCCGGGTGCTTCTTCATCACGAGGAACTCGTCCTCGCTCAGCCGGGACGGCTTGTTCAGGACGGCGTCGGGGGTTCCGATCTTGCCGATGTCGTGGAAGATCGCCGAGAGCTCGAGCTCGTACATCTCGTCCGGGCCGAGGCCCGCCTGTGCGCCGGTGACCAGGGAGAAATACGCGACCCGCATGCTGTGACCGAAGGTGTAATTGTCCTTCGCGTCCAGTGCCTTGAGAATCGTCCGCGCCGCCTGCTCGCTGATCTTCTTGTTGTCGGCCTTGAGGCTTTCCACCTGAGACGCGAGGCCCAGGAGGGACAGCGCCGTGCTCAGTGAAGGTAGCTCGAAGACGTTATTCTTTTTCATGCTTCTCCAGCAAACGAGCGGATTCAATCGGTGATCCCCGTCACCTGATAATTTCTCTTCGGTTGTTTTGCGGAAAAATAAACTGTAAAATATAAGATATCTCACTCCCGCACCTAACTCCCGGTAACCACGGGTTTTTTTGCCAAAGGGCACCCAAAAATGATCATCCTGGACGAGCGAAATTTCCTGAGGCCCGCGCTGGAATCGGCGGGCCTGGGCATCTACGACTTCTCGGAGAGGCCGACGGTCCTCGACCTCGCGGGCTTCGCGGACCTCGAGCTCGCGCGTCGGGGTGAGATGCTCCTCGTCGACGCGCGGTCGGTGCTGGGCCACCGGGGCCGCGGCGCCGCTTTCGCGCCGGTCTTGAACACGTTCCTCGGGGCGATCATCTTCTACGACGCCGGCGACGACGAGGCCCGGGCGTGGGTCGAGGCCGAGGCGCCGCTCCTGCCGAAGATCATCGGCGCCTTCGCGCTCCCGATGTCGGCGGCGAACTGGGTGCTCCTCGCGAACCAGCTGCAGTTCCTCTGGGGCCTCCTCGAGGAGCAGCGGAAGCTCCAGAAGCACCTGGCGCGCTTTAGCCTCGAACTCGACCAGGTCCTCCAGAGCGCCGAGGAGGAGATGCTCCGGGCGAAGCACCTGCACGCGGCCTTGGTGCCCCGGCGGATGGAAGACGTCCGAGGGATCCAGTTCCAGAACCGCTACGCCGTCGGCGACGGCGGCGGGGCCGAGTTCTTCGACCTCGTGAAGACGCCGACGGCGGTCTACCAGATCCTCCTCTCGACCCGGTCGTACCTGATATCGAGCGCCGTGCTGGGGATCCTTGCCCGCCACAAGGAGCAGGCCTTCGACCCCGAGGCCTTTGTCGCCGAGGTCTGCGCCGAGGCCGAGGCGATCAACGGCGCCCGGAAGACGCGGGCCGAGGTCGATCTCCTGCTCCTCGAGCTCGATCTCGCCGGGCAGACGCTCACCGTCCGGACGGACAGCAAGGCCGAGCTCCGCAGTCTCCTGAAGGGCCCGCTGGAGACCTTGCGGGGTCGGTCGGTGCGCCTCGAAAAGGGAGAGAAAGTCGTTGTTTTCTCTCCGGGATTCCTTTTTAATTGGAAGGAAGCTTACCCGGGGAGAGAGCTCGCCACCGTCGTCGAGGGCCACCAGGCACTTCCGACCGGCGAACTCTTGAACGAGCTCTTCATCGCGCTGAAGGATGTAAGCGGCAACGGTTTTTTAAAGCGCGACGCGACCGTCGCGGTGATGGAGGTTACGAGACATGGCATTCATAAAGTATAGTTTCCCGCTGTTCCTCGCGCTCTCCACCGTCGCCGCCCAGCCGGTCCGCTTTAGCCCGCAGAGCTGCCTCGACTCGGTCTACAAGATGAAGATGGTCCAGCGCGGGCCTCTTTTCGGCCTCCTGAAGCAGGAGTTCGTGATCAACAAGAAGAACTGCCTCATCCATATCACGCACCAGAAGTACCTACCGCGGGAGTGGTTCGTCGACATCTGCCGGGAACCGGTGCACATCAAGGTGACGTCCGCGACCGGCGTCGACGTCGCCAAGAAGGAAGCGAGCTGCCAGTATGTCGACAAGACCCGGGACACCTCCGACTTCTGCTCCCAATACTATGGTCTCATGGACGTCATCCAGGACGACGGCCTGATCTTCGCCGAAGGCGACCG
>JBILTI010000389.1:0-2973 GCA_044371595.1 Bacteriovoracaceae bacterium | reverse complement strand
CTCCTCCTCAAGAAATACCTCAACGAGTCCGTGGTCTTCAGCCGCTATACGGACGTCCCGGATATCTTCATCGAGCGCTCCGCGGCCCCGGTGGCTCCGGCCAAGCAAGAGATGGAAGCGAAGAAGGAGAACCCGGAGGCGCGGGTTCAACCCGCGCCGCCGGCCACGCCTCCGAAGACCGTAACTACGCTCTAGCGAACGCAGCCTCGAGGTCGCGAATCAGGTCGTCGGCGTCTTCGATGCCGACGGAGAGGCGGATCAGGTTGTCGTAGATGCCGAGACCCTGCCGGACTTCCTTCGGGATCGACGCGTGAGTCATGATCGCCGGATGATCGACGAGGCTCTCCACGCCGCCGAGGCTCTCGGCGAGCGCGAAGATCTTGACGTTCTCGAGGAACCGGCGCGACTCGGTGATCCCGCCCTTGAGGAAGAACGTTATCATGCCGCCGAAGCCCTTCATCTGTTTCTTCGCGAGCTCGTGCTGCGGATGTGACTTAAGCCCCGGGTAGACGACGCGCTCGACCTTCGGATGCGCCTCGAGGTACGCCGCGATCTTGAGCGCGTTCTGCTCGTGTTGCTTCATCCGGACCGCGAGGGTCTTGAGCCCCCGGAGGACGAGCCACGAGTCGAACGGCGACTGGCTCGGGCCGATCGCGTTCTGGTAGAAGAAGATCTTGTCCCGGAGCTCGTCGGAGTTGAACATGAGGGCGCCGCCGACGACGTCGGAGTGGCCGTTGATGAACTTCGTCATCGAGTGGAGGACGATGTCGGCGCCCTGGTCCAGCGGGTTCTGGAAGAACGGACTCATGAACGTGTTGTCGACGACAGTTAGTGCGCCGTGTCTCTTCGCGAGGGCCGAGATCGCCGCGATGTCGGAGATCTTCAGGAGCGGGTTCGTCGGCGTCTCGAGCCAGACGAGCGCCGGCTTGAACGCCGCGATCTCGGCTTCGAAGGCCTTGACGTCGGTCGTGTCGACGAACTTGAACTGGTGGATCTCCGGGAACACCTTCGAGAAGAGCCGGTACGTTCCGCCGTAGACATCGTCGCCGCAGAGGATCTTCGAGCCCTTCGGGAGCATGTGCATGACGAGCGTCGAGGCCGCGAGGCCCGACGCCGTCACGAAGCAGTGCTTCGCGTTCTCCGTCGCCGCGAGGCACTCCTGGAGCCGCGTCCGGGTGGGATTGTGGGACCGCGTGTACTCGTAGCCTTTGTGCTCGCCGGGCGACGCCTGGACGTACGTCGACGTCTGGAAGATCGGCGGCATGATCGCGCCGGTGACCGGGTCCGGCTCGCCGCCGACGTGGATGACTTTAGTTTCGAACTTCATTTCTTTCATGTTTACTCCATTAACTCTTTCATTTCGTATGCGGCGGCGAGGACCGAGAGCCGGGCGATCACCGAGTACACAGCTTCTTTAATCGTATGGTCACAGTCCTGCTTCACGTCGGAGAGGCAGAGCTTCTGGTAGATCATCCCCTGGGCGTTGAGGTTCGCCTGCGTTCCCTTGAGTGGGTTCGTGCGCATGAACCCACCGGAGCTCCGGCCGTTCACGAGGTAGATCGTGACCTCCGCCGGGGCGTCGTCGTACTTCACGATCGTCTCGACGCCCTCCTGGATGAGGACCGAGGTAAACTTCAGGTTGTTCTTCCCGACGTCCATCTTGTTCCGGACCTTCCGGTTCATCGAGCGGATCTCGTCGCCGCTGGCGACGACGGAGATCCCCATGCCGTAAGTCCCCTGGGACGCCTTGACGAAAACCGACGACCCGGCCGGGAGCGCGGCGAGGACGCGGTCGACCTCCGCGGCGATCTCCTCGAGGCCCTCCTTGGTGTTGAAGTCGACGTTGTCGACGGATGAAAACCGGGCCTGGATCAGCTCCGGGTTAACCTCGAACTGGGCGCAGAAGCGGTTCGCCGTGTCCCTATAGTGGCGGAAGTGGTGGATCTTCTGCCGCTTGAACCAGCCGGCGTACGGCGCCGGGAGCACCGGCGTCCGCACGGACCGCCAGTCCACCTCGAGCGGCACCGACTGGTCGTTGTTCAGGAGGATCGCTTCGAAGTCGAACCGGACCGCCGGATCGGCGGCGATGAACTGGCCGTCCTGGACCTGCGCCCGGTGGATCACGAGGCGGTGGCCCGAGAACGATTCGAGCTCGACGACGTTGCCGCCGGCGTCGGCGAAGAGGTTCGGATCCGGGGAGAAGAGGACGACGTCGGTCTCGGACATCTCAATCGTCGACTTCAGCTTGTGGAGGTGGTCGAGGTAGTACTTGTTCTTCGTGTGGGACTCCGGGAGGAGCCCCACGCGGCGGAGGCCCGGTTTGATGGCCTCGAAGCACCCGCGGAAGTGGTCCGCGCAGTTAAGGAGGTCCTTGCTGCAGAGGTTGTTGAAGCCGGCCGGGTACATGTTGTGATCGACCGGGGCGTACTTCGTCCGGCTCTCGCGGACGTCGACGCTCGAGGTGAGCGGCTGGGGGAGGAGCCGCTGCTCGCGGTCGATCCAGTCGTTGACGAGGTTCCAGTTCTTGCAGAGGAACTGCTCGAGCTCGGCCTTCGTGTTAACTTTGTAGGACATAAGATTTCCATTTTTCCGTGAGGCATTTAAGGTGGTCGATCGGCGACAGGCTGATGACTTCGGGGAACTCGAGGACAGCGGGGAAGACGGACCGGAGCTGGGTTTTGAGGTCCCGCTCCTTTCCGGCGAGGGAGTCCTTGACGGCGCGGAGGTCCGCGGAGCCCGGGGCCCAGGCCTCGAGCTCGCCGACGAGGCACTTGTTGAGAACCAGGTAGTGGTCCTGGTGGATGAAGTGGCCCGCGTGCGCGCGCAGCTCGATCGCCTCCGACGCCTTCCCCTGCTCGACCGACGTCACCAGGAACCAGTTGCATTCGCTCCGGGACTTGAGCCGTTCCTGGAGGGCGAGGCCCTTCAGGAACGCGTCCTTCGACTGGTAGATGACCTGGACGGCCTGGATGA
>JBILTI010000129.1:0-5708 GCA_044371595.1 Bacteriovoracaceae bacterium | reverse complement strand
TTTATTTCACGCGATTTTTTAATTAACACCTTGAATTCATTGATTTACGCTGAGTCACGTGGTGCCATTAAGCACCTAAACTTTCGGCACGCCGCTTGCTTTAATTAGGCTTGAGGAGGCTCCACGGAAACCGGGGCAAGCGCAACTGAACATCAAGGAAGATGGTGAACTATGAACGGATTGATCAACTGGAACAACTTCAACTCGAGCGTCCTGATCGAAGTCACGAGGCCCGGGGGTGTGTTGACCTGCACCGGCGTCGCGATCAACAAGACGACGATCCTCACGGCGGCGCACTGCCTCGAGGGCGAGATCCTCAAGGTACGCGTTTCGACCGAGGCGTGCTACGACAAGGACGGGCGCTTCCTCGAGGTCGAAGGCTTCAAGCTCCACCCCGAGTACAACCGCCGCGACTCGAACTACCGCTCGGACCTCGCGAAGGTGACGCTCCGGGATCCGCTCCCGCCGGGCACGAACTTCTATCCGATCATTAAAAAAGACCAGAACCTCAGCGGAAAGATCCTCCGACTCGGCTTCGGGGCGCGCGGCAATAAGAACGTCCGCACCCTGGTGATCCCCGAGGTGCGCAAGATCCGTCCGATGGAAAAGGTCCTCGAGCTCTACGATAACTACTCTTACTCCGGGGACTCCGGCGGGCCCGTCTTCTTGCAGCACGAGGGCCAGATGTACCTCGTCGCGATCCACTCGACGCTCTCGTTCGGCCCGGAAGGAAAGCACTCCTATAACCCGTTGCTTTCGTCCCATCGCGAGTGGATTGCCAGCTAACGTTACCGGTAAAATAATACCGATGAACTTAATCTCTGGCCTGGTGGTTCTCCTCATGACAGTTCCGGCGCTCGCCGTCTTCGACGATTGGGACAAGTTTAACTCGAGCCTGGTGATCGAAGTCAAACGGCCCCACGGCGTCTTCACCTGCACCGGCGTCGCCGTTTCGTCGAGCGTCGTCTTGACCGCCGCCCATTGCCTCGAGGGATCGGTCCTCGGGGTCCGCGTCTTCACGGGATCCCGCTACGAACCGGAGAACCCGTCGCTCGAGGTGAAGGGGTATAAGATCCACCCCGCCTATAACCCGGGGACCTCGCGCTACTACGGGGACCTGGCGAAGATCCAGCTCCGGCGGAAGCTCCCCCCGTCGATCCACGTCCATCCGATATACCAGGGCGCGAAGATTAGCGGCGACCTCTACCGCTTCGGCTTCGGGGAGCGCAACGGCCTCAACGTCCGTACGATCGTCACGCCGACGCTCCGGAACCTAAACGCTGCCGAAGAGGTCCTCGAGCTCTACGACGACTTCTCCCGCTCCGGGGACTCCGGAGGCCCCGTCTTCATGCGCAAGGGGGAGTCGATCCACGTCCTCGCGGTCCATTCGACGTTTTCCTTCGGGCCGGAGGGCAACTTTTCGCTGAATCCCCTCCTGCGCTCGCACGTGTCCTGGATCTACGACAACTGATCTTTTCGATTGCGGAGATCGGGCGGACTCCGCTAAACTCCCGGCCATGGACAAGATCATCTGCCTCGGAAAGAACTACCTCGAACACGCCCACGAGATGCGCGAAGCGACTCCGGAGAAACCGGTGCTCTTCCTGAAGCCCCCGAGCGTCCTTGTTGAACCGAAGGACCAGGGAACGCTCCGTCTACCGTGGGACCGCGGGACGATCCACCACGAATGCGAGGTGGTCTTCAAGCTCTACAAGAAGAACATCATCGGCCTGGGCCTGGGCCTCGACCTGACGCTCCGGGATCTGCAGAAGACGCTCAAGGAAAAGGGACATCCGTGGGAGATCGCGAAGACGTTTAAGAACTCGGCCGTCGTTACGCCGATCAAGGGCCTGCGGGATTTCCCCAAGGACTGGCAGGAGACGGCGTTCTCGCTCCGGATCAACGGCGGGCTCCGGCAGGAGGGACGCCTCTCCGAGGCCCGGCTCCGCGCCGACGAGATCATCCACTACGTGGACGCGTTCTTCCCACTCCACGACGGGGACCTGGTGTTCACCGGAACCCCGAAGGGCGTGGGCCCGCTGCACCCCGGCGACCTCGTCGAACTCGCCTACGGACCCATCGTCCACTCGTTCCGGCTGGTGGACGGTGGATAGGCGCCAGCTGTCCCACGACGTCCTGAACCTCCTCGAACGGCTGCGGATTATGCACGACCTCGCCCGGGACCAGGACTTCACCGTCATCAAGAAAGACGAGCTCCTCGCGGACCTCGCGGACACGGTCCGGCAGCTCGAGGCGAACCTCCGGGCGCTGGCTCAGTAGACGTCGATGAAATCCTCGGGCACCTGGAAGCGGAAGACCGGCGTGTCGATCTTGAAGGTCTCGCCGTCGTCGTCGACCATGACGAAGTGGCCCCACATCTCCCCGTCGAGCGTCGGGAGCGGGCAGAAGCTCTGGTACTCGAAGGATTCGCCGGACCGGAAGTAGGGCGTGGCGCCGACGACGCCGGGGCCTTCGACGTACTTCAGGAGCCCCTTGCCGTCCTTGATGTTCCACTTCCGCGACCGCAGCTGGGCGGGCCTCGGCCCGGTGTTCGTGATCAGGATCGTGTACCGGAACATGTAGCTGAACTGGAGAGGGTTCGACTGGTCGAAGTCGAACTCGGTGTTAACTTCGATCCGAAAATTGTTGCTGAGGGAGACGAACGGGTAGGTCATATTATTTCTCGTCGGCGGGTTTGAAGTCGAGGGAAACGGAGTTGATGCACCAGCGCTTACCGGTGGGCCTAGGGCCGTCGTCGAAGACGTGGCCCAGATGGGCGCCGCAGTTCGCGCAGAGGACCTCGATCCGGTGCATGTTGTAGGCGTAGTCGTCCTTCAGGGTGACGTTCTCGTTGTTCTTCACGTCCGAGAAGCTCGGCCACCCGGTGCCGGAGTCGAACTTGTGTTCGGAGCTGAAGAGCTCCCGGCCGCAGGCCACGCAGACGTACGTGCCCTTCTCGTAGTGCTTGTTGTACGTCCCGGAGAACGGGGACTCCGTGGCCCCGAGCCGGCAGACGCTGTACTGCTCGGGGGTAAGCTTCTTCTTCCACTCGTCGTTAGGGGTGCTCATGTTCGGTTCCGGGGTTGAGGTTCCTAAAAGGGCGAATACGCCGGCAAAGAGGCTTTTCATAGGTTAATCATAGCTGCTAGGATACGGAAAGTTAACAAGGGTAAAACGTTGAGTTCAATAGAAGTCTATGCGCTGGCGATCGGGGCCAACCTGACGTATTCCACCGCCAGCATGATCTTTTCGGTCTACGCGAAGAAGTTCTCGTCGATGTGGATCAATCAGATCAAGGTTTCGACGGCCTTCGTCGCGTTCCTGATCGCGATGGTCGCCGCGGACCAGCTAGTGGCCGTTTCGCCCGCCGTCGTCGGCTACCTCGTGCTCTCGGGCTTCGCGGGCCTCTGCCTCGGCGACATCTTCCTCTACCGCGCCTTCACCACGCTGGGCCCGGCACGGTCGCTGGTCCTCTACAGCTTCCAGCCCCTGATGCTAGGGATCTACGGATACTTCTTCCTGAACCAGGTCTTCAGCGCGAACCAGACGCTCGCGGTGATCTGCATGATGATCTGCATCTTTATCTTCATGCTCGAGCGCAACAAGACGACCGGCTCCTGGGACCTCCGGAGCTTCGTCTGGGCCTTCCTCGGGATCACGCTCGACGCGATCGGCGTGATGCTGACCCGCGAGGGCTACGAGCTTAACCCTGGGCTCGAAACGTTTCAGGTGAACGTCATCCGCTGCGTCGGCGCCCTCTCCGGGTTCCTCCTGATCAGCCCGAAGAGCTACCTCGCCGTTGCCCGCGACGTCCGGGCCCTCCGGAAGCGGGAGATAAGTCTCCTCGTCGGCGCCGCGTCCTGCGGTTGCTTCCTGTCGCTCACGCTCTACCTCGCGGCACTGAAGTACGCGCACGTCGGGACGCTCACGGCCATCGCGATCACCGGGCCGGTCTGGGTCTCGCTCCTGGAATGCCTCTATCACCGGCGGCTCCCGAACGTCTACCTCGCCGGGGCCTTCCTGTTCTTCGCCACCGGTTTCTACCTGATGGTCATCGCTTAGAGTAGTACGTCGTCCCGTCTTTATCGAGGAGCGGAACGCACCGCAGTTCGTCCTTCCGGAAGCCCCGTACGAGGACACGGTACCCGTGGAAGGGCTTGAAGCGGGCCTGGTAGAGGTTCACGTACTTCTTCTCGTCGAGGAGATCGCCGGGCCCGGTCACGAGCGCCCGCTCGCGGAACTCGCGCTCGCTGCTCCGGAACAGGGCCTCGATCTTTTCAACGTACCCGGGGGTCATCCGGGTGACGAACCGGTCGTTGAGGTCCATCGGCCGGAACGCGGGTCCCGCGAGCTCGGCCTTCGCGCGGAACGCGATCGAAGCCCGCTGCGGGTGCGCGGTGCGGAGCTCCTCGAAGATCCGGTCGACATGGAGGACCCGCCGCGAGGCCAGGGCGAGGTTCTTCTCGTCGCTCTTCGGATCGAGGACCGCGCGGCCGTCGACGGTAACGGTGAACGGCGTCCGGGAGGTGGTTACGGTCACCGCGACGTCGGTGACGAGGTGATCCGGAGAACCCGCGAGGAAGCCGGCCACGAGCGCCCGGACCGGGGCGACCTCGTCGGGACGAACCGTGATCCGGTCCCCGTCGAAGGGCGCCGGAAGGAACTCGAAGAGGAGGTTCTTTTTCTCAGCCTCGCACTCGGGCGGGAGCTGCGCCTGGACGTCGAAATCCGGATCGAGGCCCACGTAGTAGCTTCCCGGCTCCTTGAAGTCCACGCCGTAGTGGTAGGCGGCGCCGGATGGAACGGCGTCGCAGAGATGGAGGTTCGACTTGTCTTTCTTAAACGCGAGCTTGAAGAGCTCGTAGGCGACGTGGTTTTTCAGGTAGACGATCTGCTTCTTATACATCCCCGGGCCCGCGGTCCCGTAGTTCGAGCCGTGAACCCCCTGGAGGACCATCTTCCGATAGCGGAGCTCGTTCTCGCAGGGTTCCTTGTGGCCCGCCGCGGACGCCGGGACGGCGACGTAGCCCTCGCACCCCGGGACGTCGGGCCGGAAGCGTTCGACGTAGAACATGGCGAGCCCTGCGAGCCGCGCCCGGCAGTCGTTCGCCTCCCGCTGACACGCGTCGCTCGCGGCGACCTCAGCGAGGTCGCGCTCGAGGGCGGCGCGAACCTTCGGGTTCTCCGCGAACGCCTGCCGGTAACTGCGACCGACGAGGCCCGTGACTTCGGCGGCGAGCCGGCGGATCTCCTCCGGGGGAACCGGATCCTGCTTCGGCTTCAGCCGCGTGCACGTCTTATAAAACTGCTTCTTGTAGTACGCGAGGCCGTCCCGCTTGTTCTCAGGAGTGAAATATTCCTGTTGAGCAAAGACGTTCGACGCCCATAACAGGGCCACAAGAAATGAGGAACTTTTCAAATGATCTCCTTCACTTCACTCATTCTTATCGGCTCCCTGTAGGCGCTCTAAACATATTTTAACTAGCTAATATCACTAGGGTTTTCTCTTGACTTTTTATCTAAATAAATTTTACACTAGCGTATTCAATATTGAGGAAAACGAGAATGCATAAAATCGAACAACTCTTAAAAGAGCGGGTCCTGATCCTCGATGGCGCGATGGGGACCATGATCCAGAAGTACCAGCTCGAGGACGCCGATTACCGCGGCGAGCGCTTCCGCGACTGGAAGCACCCCCTGAAGGGAAA
>JBILTI010000127.1:0-5715 GCA_044371595.1 Bacteriovoracaceae bacterium | reverse complement strand
GGTGAAGCTCTACCGGCCCGACGAGAACTCGAAGAACTCCTCGGTGAGCTACTACCTCAAGGGGGGCCTCGTCTTCACCGTGCTCCACGCGCTCCTCGTCGAGCGGGGCCGGAGCGTCGACGACCTCCTCACGCTCCTCTGGAGCGACTTCAAGGCGAACCCTCGGCGGGGGGTCACCCGGGACGACGTCTATCGGATGGTCCGGGAGCTCGGCGGTGACGAGGTCCTCGCGCGGTTCTCCACGATGGTGGAGACGACCGTCGACGTCGACTTCGAAGGCGCCTTCCGGACCCTCGGCTGCGAGCTCCGGTGGAGCGAGCCTGCGGCGCCGTGGATCGGCGCCGACTTCGAGTACACCGGCGACCGCGTGTTCGTGAAGGCCGTGACGCTCGACTCCCCGGCGCAGAAGGGGGGCCTCAACGCCGGCGACGAGCTCCTGTTCCTGAACGGCCTCCGGTTCGAGAAGGGGGACGCGGAGAAGCTCTGTACGCTGGTCCTCGCAGACCGGGCCTACGAGTTCGTGCTCTCCCGCCTCGGAAAGCTCGAGCGCGTCGAGGTCATCCCGGGCCGTGCGCCCCGGCAGCTGAAGGAGATCGCCGTCGTCGACCGCGCGCGCGCGGAGCGGGCGTTCAGCTTCGGAGCCAGGCCCGGGCGACCACAAACGGCGTAAGGCGCTCGAGCTCCCATTCGCCGGCGACGGCCGTCGCCGGGTGCGACCAGGTCCCGGCGTCGATACGGATCGACGAGAACTCGACGGGCCGGTCTATCGCCCCGGCGTTCATCAGGACCTTGAAGACAGCTTCCTTCAGACACCAGAGCTCAATATTTCTTAACGCTGCGTCCTCCGGGTGGGCGATCCGGTCCCGGATCGCGTCCTTGACCACGCGCTCTTCGTGCTCGACATCGACGCCGACCGCGCGGTACGTCCGCCGGTCCGCGACGAGCGCGGCCCCGCAGGTCGCGGTGTGGGACAGGGAGATCGTGAGGTCGGAGTAGTGGGCGGGCATGTCGTATCCCGCGAGAGTGAGCGATCGCGGCGGCGCCGCGATCCCGCGCGCCTCGAGGCACCGGCGGAGCGCCTCCCGGGAAAGGAGGAAGCCGGCTTTCCGATCGGAATGGACTGGGCCCGGGAACGTCGACTCGGTGAGCAGCTCCCACTCCGGGTCCTTAGGATTTGATAAAGATTTCGCCAGTCGAAAGGTTCTCATACCCGACCGAGTTTATCTTGAAAGCGGCCCGCTGGTAAGTTATAAAAAGAGTTAGAAAATCTCTGGTTTTTACCGATAATATTCCCTAGAGTTCCCATAAGCACCACGTGTCCTACCATATCAGCGAAAGTGATCTTTCAGGAGAAGAAGTCATGGCTAACCAATTACGTCAACAAGCCAAGCTCTCGGTCTACGGTCGGAAGTCCCGTAAGTGCAACGTTCCGAAGAGCGAGCAGGGGAAGTACCTGAAGGTTTCCCAGTACTACGGCGAGAACGTCTACAACTACCACCTCTCGAAGTCGCTTTCGCTCGAAGACAAGGAGGCGCTCAAGCAGGTGATCGACGGCAAGCGTAACATCGACCGGCCTCTTGCGACGAAGGTCGCGAACTCGGTCCTCGAGTGGGCGATCTCGAAGGGCGCGACGCACTTCTGCCACTGGTTCCAGCCGCTCACCGGATCGACCGCTGAGAAGCACGACGCCTTCCTGAACTTCGACAACGACCGCGCGATCGAAACGCTCTCGGCCTCTCAGCTCATGCAGGGCGAGCCCGACGCCTCGTCGTTCCCGCACGGCGGCTCCCGCGCGACGTTCGAGGCCCGCGGCTACACAACCTGGGACCTCACGTCGCCGATCTTCATCCAGGAGTCGTCGAACGGGAAGACCCTCGTCATCCCGACGGCCTTCGTTTCCTACCACGGCGACGCGCTTGACACGAAGACGCCGCTCCTTCGTTCCGACCTCCGGATCAACGAGATCATGACGAAGTTCTGTAACCTCGTCGGGATGAAGGACGTGCGGAAGGTTTACACCACCTGCGGCGCCGAGCAGGAGTACTTCCTCATCGACAAGGCCTTCTACTTCGGCCGCCAGGACCTCGTGATGACGGGCCGGGCGCTCCTCGGATCACTCACGTCGCGGAACCAGCAGCTCGAGGATCACTACTTCGGGATGATCGAAGACCGCGTCCTCGCGTTCATGCAGGAAGTGGAGATCGAGCTCTACAAGATGGGGATCCCGGCCAAGACCCGGCACAACGAAGTGGCCCCGGGCCAGTTCGAGCTCGCCCCGATCTTCAAGGACGCGAACGTCGCCGCGGACAACAACCAGGTCGTCATGACGGTCCTCCGGAACGTGGCCCTGAAGCACGACTTCGTCTGCCTCCTCCATGAGAAGCCGTTCGCCGGCGTGAACGGCTCCGGGAAGCACCTCAACTGGTCGATGTCGACGGACACCGGTGTGAACCTCCTCGAGCCAGGCCATAACCCGCACGAGAACTACCGCTTCCTCGCCGTCGTCGCGACGGTCACCGAGGCCGTCTTCCGGCACGCCGACGCGATCCGGATGGGGATCGCCTCCCACGGAAACGACCACCGCCTCGGCGCCAACGAGGCGCCCCCGAGCATCATGTCGGTCTTCCTCGGGACGACGCTCACGGAGATCCTCGACTCGATGATCTCCGGCGGAAAATACGTCGCCTCGGCGCCCGCCAGCTCGCGGACCTCTTCAAGGACAACACGGACCGGAACCGGACCTCGCCGTTCGCGTTCACCGGTAACAAGTTCGAGTTCCGCGCCTGCGGCTCCTCGGCCTCGATCGGCTATCCGCTCTCGATCCTGAACGCGGCCGTCGTCGACGTCTTCGAGGAGACGAACAAGCTCATCGAAGAGGAGCTCGCCAAGGGCAAGTCCGACGACGACGCCCTCGCAACGGTGATCCTGAAGTGGTACGGGAACGCCCAGAAGGTCGTCTTCAACGGCGACGGCTACTCGCAGGAGTGGGTGAAGGAGGCGGAACGCCGGGGCCTCGGCAACATGCGGACCACCCCGGAGGCGATCGCTGTCCTGAAGGACGCGAAGAAGACGAACTTCCTCGTGAAGTCCGGCGTCTTCAAGGAGTCCGAGATCGCGACCCGCCACAACGTCATGCTCGAGCGCTACATCAAGTGCCGCGAGATCGAGCTCAAGACGCTCTCGGGTATGGTCCTGAAGAACGTCATCCCGGTCGCCGTCGAGTACAAGGCGGCCCTCGCCGAGTCGATCAAAAAGCAGAAGGACGCCGGCGCCGACGCCTCCCTCGAGCTCGAGATCCTGAAGGACCTGGCGGCGATCGCGAAGTCGCTCTACGAGCAGACCCAGAACCTCCAGGGCTCGCTCGACGCGCTCCATAAGCACGACGAAGAGGCCATCGCGAAGAAGATCGCCCAGGAACTCATGCCCCAGTCGTTCAAGATCGCCGAGCTCTGTAACAAGATCGAGGAGATCGTTCCGGACGACCACTGGCCGCTCCCGAAGTTCTACGACATGCTCTTCATTCGCTAAGCGATGGTATAAGAGAAGGCTCGCAGAAGCGGGCCTTCTTAATTTAACTCTGGAGGAAATCCGGTCCCTGGCCCTGCCTCTGGAGCCCCGGAATCCGGTTGCACTTATCATAGGCGTCGAGGCGGTTCACGACATCCTTTACTCCCCGGACCTTCCGGACGCAGCGGACCAGGTTCTCGACCTCGTCCCGCAGGATAGGCCCCGCGAGGGTCACCACGTCGCGGTCAGCGGTGACTTGGATCGGGCGCGAGTGGGAAACCTCGCGGGCCAAAGCTCGAGCGCACCCGGTGGATGAGCTTCTGATCGTCGTAGATTTCTTCGCCGGTCCCGCGATCGAGGTTTTTGCCGAAGCCCGGGACCGCGCCGCTTCCGTCGATCGCGCCGGCGGCGTTCGCCCCGGAGCTTGAGCCCGACTCGTCGCGACCTCCGCCGACGAGGTCCTGGGTCTTCCCGACGAGCTCCTGCCCCTTCTGGGTGACCTTGTCGCCGAGTTCCCGCGCTCGGTCCTTCAGGTCCTCGGCCGCGGCGGTCAGCGCGGTCGTTCCGCTGCGACCGGAGTCGAAGAAGTAGGTGATCACCGAGCCGGCCGCGTCGCCGGCGAAGAAGATCGCCAGGGGCCCTATCCCGGCCCGGGGGCCGATCCTTTAATGTTTCCGTAGTCCTTAGTATTCATAGCTTCCTCCTCTTCCTAAGACCTCCATGAGAGCAAATGGAGCGGGGGAGGAAAACTTGATTTAGGCTTTCGTCCGCCGGGGAAAAACTTTCCCCTCGGACTTGCGTTGCCCTCCATCTTCGCCCGCCAACCCAAATAAATTCCGTCGCCGCGATTCTCCCGTGTCGGCGGAAAAGTTTCCCTCTACAATTGAAGGGAAGCTGACTTAAGAAAGGATTCCTATGAAAAATAACGACGCCGGCCTCGGCATGGTCGAGATCCTCGTCGCGGCGGGGATGATCGGCGGTCTCTCCCTCGCGATCATGAAGATGAACGAGTCGGGCCTCCAGGGCGTGGGGAAGGTCGAGAAGCGCATGGAGATCGTCGGCTTCGACAACGAGGTCAACGCCTACCTCGGAGACTCGAAGGCCTGCTTCAATTCCCTCGGCCCAGGCATGAAGGTCTCGGCGATCACCGGCGCGGGGCAGGTGGATTTTCCCCGCATCCGGAACAAGTCGAACGTCGACGTCTTTCCGCTCCCGTTCCAACGGGGAGTCGTAAAGCTCAACCGCGTCTTCCTCACGGATTACCAGGCGGCGACGAACAGCGCGCGGATCGTCAAGGAATATCACTACAAGAGTTCGCCGCAGCGAGCCGAAGTGAAAAACCAGGCCGGATCCGTCGCGATCTCCGAGGCGAGCGGAGAGATCACCGGGTGCTTCTACCGCGGCTCCGCCGCCGGAAACGGCCCGTGGATCGTGGAGACGAACTACATTTACTATGACAACGGGAAGGTCGGCGTCGGGACCACGGCGCCGACGGCCGACCTCCACGTGTCGAAGTCGGGAGCGTCCCCGCGGCTCGCCGTGCACAATCCCGAGGAGCTTCCCGTCTTCTTCGAACTCGCCGGCACCGGCGGCGTGACGGGGGTGGAGGGCTTCGAGCTCGAATACGCGAACGACGGCGACACCTACTTCCGGAACCGCTGGCCCACGCCCAACGGCCGGGGGAACGTGTATTTCCAGACCGCGACCGGGGGAACCCCGGTCAACGCGCTCACGATCCTCCAGGGCGGAAACGTCGGCGTCGGAACCACGTCGCCGGCCACCCGGCTCGACGTCAACGGGGAGATCAAGCTCGGGAACTCCGGCGCCGCTTGTGCCGCGGCGACCGAGGGGCAGCAGCGCTACAACTCGACGCTGAAGCTCATGGAGTTCTGCAACGGGACGGCCTGGACGCCGATCGGCGGCGGAGGCCTCCGGATCGAATCCGGCGTAAACGTCGCCCCGGACACGTGCGTCGGAGGAAGCTTCGCATCCCCGCCACCTCCCGGTGGGGGATTCATGTGCGTTACCGGGTTGCCGGGAAAGGCGATAACCTTCGCTCAGCCGTTCTCGTCTCCCCCGACGGTGATCGTTACGCTCCACGGACCAGCCGCGAACGTCGGCGCTGGTTTCGTTCCGTGCACCTACGGGGCAATGGATCAAATCGGCCTGAGCTACGACAACGTCTCGAAAACGGGGTTCGTCGCCCTC
>JBILTI010000126.1:0-5719 GCA_044371595.1 Bacteriovoracaceae bacterium | reverse complement strand
TCGAAGTGGATCAACTACCATCACCTCTATTACTTCAAGACGATCGCCGAGCTCGGCAGCATTTCGAAGGCGGCGGAGAAGCTCCTCCTGGGCCAGCCGACACTGAGCGCGCAGCTAAAGCAGTTCGAGGAGAACCTCGGTATCCAGCTCTTCGAGCGGCACCACAAAAAGCTCATCCTGACCGAGCACGGCAAGATCGCCCTCGACTACGCCCGCAACATCTTCAACCTCGGTGGGGAGATGTACGAGGCGCTCCACGACCGCCTGCGGCCCTCGAAGATGAACATTTCGGTCGGTGCCCTCGACAGCATCCCCAAGCAGGTCGTCCTACAGCTCACCGAAACGGCGCTCAAGGTCGCGCCCTGCAAGATCACCCTCATCGAAGGGAAGTTCGACGAGCTCCTCCGCGAGATCCGCGCCCACAAGGTCGACATCGCGATCACAAACTTCTTCCCCCGGACCGAGGAGACGAAGGGTCTCTTCCACCGGTCCCTGTCGAAGCGGCCCGTGTCGATCTACGGCGCCCCGCGGTTCCGGCACCTCGCGAAGAATTTCCCGCAGTCGCTCAACGGCCAGCCCTTCGTGCTGCCGACCTTCGACAGCCAGCTGCGCTACGACATCGAGCATTGGTTCAAGCTGAACGACGTCGGGGTCGACGTCATCGCCGAGACCCAGGACATCGCACTGAAGAAGCTCATGTGCACCAACAACATGGCGATGATCCCGGCCTCACTTCCGACGGTCCAGCGCCAGGTCGACGCCCGGGAGCTAGTCGAGATCGGCAAGCTCCCCGGCGTCTTCGAGGAGCTCTTCCTCATCTCCTCGGAGCGGAAGATCTCGAATCCGATCGCCCAGGCGCTGATGAAGAGCTACGCGATCCCGTAGGCTAGTTCCGGGGGAGCTCGACGAAGAACGTCGAGCCCTCCCCGGGCGTGCTCTCGACCCAGATCCGGCCACCGTGGGCGACGACGATCTGCTTCGTGATGTAGAGGCCTAGGCCAAGGCCGCTGATCTCTTTTGCCGAGACGCCGCCGCGCTCGAAGCGCTCGAAGATGATCTCCATGTTTTTCCTGTCGATGCCGATCCCCCGGTCGCGCACCTCGAGCCGCGCCGCGGGCCCGAGGCCCCGGACGCGGATCGCGATCGGCTTCCCCCGGCCGTAGCGAAGGGCGTTGGTCAGGAGGTTGATCAGGACCTG
The DNA here is from genome assembly GCA_044371595.1 of Bacteriovoracaceae bacterium. GTDB lineage: Bacteria > Bdellovibrionota > Bacteriovoracia > Bacteriovoracales > Bacteriovoracaceae > Peredibacter. The sequence goes on along the minus strand of JBILTI010000126.1, from coordinate 4,521 downwards.
CTCGATCCGAAACTTGTCCCAGGTCCCGATCGCCGGGCCCTCCGCGTTGACCTCCGGTACGGCCCCGATGGCTGCGAGGAACTCTTCCCGCATCCGCTCGACGAGGTCCCGGGCCATCTCCGCCAGGTCAAACTCCTCCTTATTGATCCGGAGGCGCCCGGTGCGGATCCGGGAGATGTCCAGCATGTCGTCGACGAGCTTAGAGATCCGCTGCGTCTGCTTGTCGATTTGGTCGAGGAACGTCGCGGTTTTTACCTCGAACGTCGCGGCGTCGTGGGCCCGAGCGGAGAACCGCTGCATCATCTGGCCTGAGAGCCGGATCGACGTGAGCGGTGTCTTCAGCTCGTGGGACGCGAGCGACAGGAACTCGTCCCGGGCGGCGATCGCCTCGCGGAGCGACGCCTCGATCTCTTTCTCGCGGGTGATGTCCCGGAACTCGATCACGGCGCCGACGATCTCGTGCTCCTTGTGGATCGGCATCACCGAGTAGGTGACGGGGAAGAGCGTGCCGTCCTTCCGGCAGAAGATCTCCTGTTGGTTGCTGACTGGCCTCACCTCCGCGTTGGCGTTGTCGATCGGGCACTCTTCAATCGGGTAGAAGGTTCCGTCCGGTTTCTTGTAGTGGATCGAGTAGTGGAGGGGCCGGTCTTTGATCTCCTCGAGCGCGGCGTAGCCCGTCGCCCCCATGGCGGCGGGGTTCATGTACGTCGGATGGCCCCGCTTGTCCATCATGAAGAGGCCCGACGCCGCGTTGTCGGTGATCGCCCGCGTGAGCGTCGCCTGGTAGCCGAGCTCTTCCTGGTTCCGCCGCTGCTCGGTGACGTCCGTCCATGTGCCGTAGTACGCCGCGACCTGCCCGCGCTCGTCCAGGAGCGGGGTCCCGAGCGAGAGGAACCACTTGAAGCCTCCGCCTTTCATCTTGACTCGGAAGCTCACGTCTACGGAAGACCTCTCTGCCCGCGCCCGGTCCCAGACCTCGAGGAGCCGGGGCCGGTCCTCGTCGTGGACGAGCGCTACCCAGTTCTCCCCCTTGAGTTCGTCGAACGAATAGCCCACCATCTGGATGAAGCGTTCGCTCACGAAGTCCGCGCCGCCGTCGGCCGTGGTCCGCCAGACCCCCTGCGGAATGGCCTCGATGATCTCCCGCGCGCGCTCGAAGTTCACGGTGTGCTCGTGGACGTCGGTGTTGGTCCCGAACCAGATCGGCTCGCGGCCCTCGGTCCGAAGCTTCACCGCCCGGGCGAGGAACCAGCGGTATTCCCCGGTGTGCTTCCGGACGAGGCAGTTGGCCTCGTAGAGCTCCTTATCGCGGACCGCGGTCATCCATTCCTCCTCGACGTGCGGCAGCTGATCCGGGTGGATCACACGTCGCCATACGTCGTTCGCCACGTCCCCGGGGGCGATCCCCGTGTACTCGTACCAGCAGTCGTTGTACCAGAGGACGGTCCCGGTCGCGTCGGCAATCCAGCAGAGTTGGTTGATGGTGTTAGCGAGGGTCTTGAACTCCATCGCCCGGAGCTCGCGCTCCGCGGCCAACCGCGCGGTCACGTCGACGATGACGTAGGAAAAGATCGGCCGTCCCGATTCGAGGGCTTGGCCAATGTGCCCGACGGTGACCTCGAGATCGAACCAGCTTCCGTTTCGGTCGTACTGGTAGGAGAATGTCACCGGACCGCGGGTCTCCCGGGCGCGGCGGTACTGGGCCAGCCAGGCGTCGATCACCGGGCGCTGGATCCCGAGCTCCGAGGCCCATTTTCCCTTCGGATCGGTGCCGAAGAACGCGATCGACTTCTTGTTGTCCGCGCGGTGGAGGATGTCGTCGTCGGACGTCTCGACGACGCCCTGTATGAGCGGCGAATTGAAGAAAAACGAGTCGAGGACCTTCGTCGACTGGACCAGCGCGGCCGAAAGGGTCGCCTGCGCCCCGACCTCCTTCGCGACGTGGACGCCGCCGGTGACCGCTCCCGCTTCGTCGCGGACGGGCGTGTACCGGATCCGGAAGCGGCGGCCCGCGCCGAACTCCGCCTCGGCCTCGATTCCTTCGCCCGCGAGGACGCGTTCCCAGACGGCGACGATCTTGGCGAGGTCCGGGGACTCCGGCGGCAGAAGTTCGCGGATCGACATGCCGATCGCCGGCGTCCGCCCGTAGGTCTTCTCCGTCTCCACCGCGAAGGTTCGATTGAAGTACACGTAGCGAAGGTTGCGGTCGAAGCAACCGACGATGTCCTCGGAGGTCTCCGTGGTCGCTTTAAGGATGCTAAGATAAGGCAATGTTTCCATTGGTGACATTTTCCTCCTATTCTCCCCGAAGTCGCGCTCGCTCGTACCTTAAAATATCATCAAGATTTAGCGGTCGCGGCCTTGGGCGAGGTCGTCGAGCTTCGCGGGTTTCGCGATATAATCGGACTCCGCGATCGCGGGGGCCGACGGGCGGAGCTTTTCCCCCTCGGCGCTCGTGACCGCGCCCCCCTTGTCGACCGCCTAGACCGTTACGGGCATCGTTGCGATGATTAGGTCGAGCGTGTCCTTCCCGTTCTTATTGTCGTGGATGTCGGTGCACGTGCCGACCCACTTGATCACCACGCCGGCGGCGTCGCGCACCGGGACCGCCCGGTTCAGGTACCAGCGGTAGACGCCGTTCCGGTCGCGCAGCCGGTACTTGATTTCGTAGGGGGACTTCGACCGCACCGACTCGGTCCACTTCTCGACGCCGAGGAGAAACTCCTCCTGGTGAATGAAGTGGTTCCAGCTCTAGTCGGTTCATGTCTTCGAGGGGGGGCCGTAGTATTCGCGTCAGCGCTCGTTCACGTAGTTCAGGTGGCCGTAGTGATTGACCATCCAGATGATGTCGGGGATCGTGTCTACGACGGCCTCGAGCGTGGCGCTGGTGTGGTTAAAGTCCTCTCTGATCGCGAGCTGCTGCGCTCTTTCCCGCGTGATGTCCCTGGCGACGGCGTGGAACCGTCCTCTCGGGCCCATGACACTGCTCCAGGGGGGCCACCGGTAGCTCCCGTCCTTCGCCCGGTAACGGTTTTCGATGGACGTCGCGAGCCCGGGGATCTGCGAGCTTACGTGCGTCTCCGCTTAGGCGCTCGTTGGCGCGACGTCGTCGGGATGGATCAGCGCCGTGAACGAGACGGCGAGGATCTAGGCCTTGCTGTAACCGAGGAGGCGGCAGAAGGCCGGGTTCACTTTGAGGAAATAGTGCTGGTTCGCGACGCAACAGGGATTGGGGCACGCCGCGAAGAAGTAGCCGAGCTCCTTTCTTGCGGCGCGTTCCCTCCGAAAATAGGCGACGCCGAGGCATAAAGAAACGACGAAGAGGACCGTCCCGGGGAGCGCCGGTGCCGAGGGACCGAAGGTTTCAATCATCGAAGTTTGGTAGAGAACAATTTCTCATCGGGCAACGTTCGGTCCAGCTATTTTACGAAAACGTCGACGACGATCCTCGGCTTCGGACGGGACCGGGTCAGGTCGGTGCGGAGCTGTCCGATTGCTCGCCGGAGGTCTCTGTGTTCGACTTCGCCCTCGGCGTAATGGACGGCGACCTCGCTCAAGATGGACGACGTCGTCCCCGCCAAGCTGAACTCCGCCGCGGCGACCAGGGCCGAAAGGAGAAGCCCTGTAACGACGATCAATACTTTCACGAGATCCTCCGAAGACTATCGGGGGTAGCTTCCTAAAAGAGGAGCTCTGGAAAGTCGAATAAAAATGGGGATAAGGATGGTAGCAACGGGCAGAATTGAACTGCCGACCCCAGCGTTATGAATGCTGTGCTCTCACCAACTGAGCTACGTTGCCCCAAGAAAAAAGTAGTGTCATACTAATGTTCCTAATATGGTCCGTCAATATTATTGAATGTTTGTCCGATGAAAAAATTGAGTTCCGTTTCCTACAGCCGGCTCTTTTTCAAGCACCTCTGGCGCTTCCTTACGAGCGTGGCTACGCCGCGGGAGCTCGCCGGAAATCATGCCGTTGCCGTCTCCGGAGGCCTCGATTCTATGGCGTTGCTTTCGGTCGCGGAGCGGCTCCATCGGGAGGGAAAGATCGGCCCGGTCCGGGCCCTCTTCGTTGACCACCGGACCCGCTCCGGGCAGCGCGCTGACGGGGACCTTGTGCGGCGGTTCTGCGCCGCCCGTGGGATCCCCTTCACCGAGCTCGTCGCCGGGGACCTCCTGGCGACCGACGCCAACTTCGAAGCGCGCGCCCGGCGCGAGCGGCGGCGGCTGTGCCTCGGCGCCCTGGCGCCCGCGGAGCTCTTGTGGGTCGGCCACCACCTCGACGATTCCTACGAGTGGAGCTTCATGCAGCGGCACCGCTCGACGGACCCGCGCGCGGCGCTCGGGATCCCGGTCCGGAACCGCCGGGTCCTCCGGCCTTTCCTGTGCGTCACCCGGGCGCAGATCACGCGCCTCGGGCGCACCGAGGACCTCCCGTACCGCGAGGACCCGACGAACGCCGACCGGCGCTTCGACCGGAATTACGTTCGGCACGAAGTGCTGCCGGCCGTTCGGGCCCGCT
>JBILTI010000125.1:0-5723 GCA_044371595.1 Bacteriovoracaceae bacterium | reverse complement strand
ACGTCGGTGTAGAAGTTCGTCAGGTCCTCCCAGCGGTAAATGACGTCGCACATCACCAGGAGGCCGATCAGAAAGCGGTAGAGCGCGAGGGACCGGTAGTCGAAGCTAAACGTCTTCTTCAAGTGGGCGAGCACGGACATGCGGACGGACCTTTGGAAATTATACTTTTGTTTTATTGTAACGGAATTCATGACTTTTTCGAGAGTTTCGCCTAAAATTCCCGGATGATAAAAGTCAACCTGACGCTACGCAAGGATTTCGATCATGCTTTATAAAGTTCGTGACGAGATCACCAAAGAGTACGACGTCGTCGTCATCGGCTCGGGCCTCGCGGGGATGACCGCGGCCAACATCCTCGGGCGCAACGGCCACGCCGTCCTCCTCCTCGAGTCGCACAACAAGCTCGGCGGCTTCGCGACCTGGTTCTTCCGCGATGACCGGAACCACGTCTTCGACGTCTCCCTCCACGGCTTCCCGGTCGGAATGATCAAGACCTGTCGGAAGTACTGGAACCGGGAGATCGCCGACTCGATCGTTCAGCTGAAGGACGTGCGCTTCGTGAATCCGCAGTTCACCGTCCAGACGGACTTCACGAAGGAGCACTACACGAGCGTCCTGGTAGAGACGTTCGGGCTCCCGCGTGCGACCGTCGACGCGTTCTTCGCCTTCCTCGGCGGAATGAACTTCTACGACGACGCTGCCCTCACGAACCGCGAGCTCTTCGACCGCTTTTTCCCAGGCCGCAACGACGTCGTCCGCTTCCTCATGGAGCCGATCACCTACGCCAACGGCTCGACGCTCGACGACCCGGCCATCACCTACGGGATCGTCTTTTCGAACTTCATGAGCAAGGGCGTCTACACGTTCCGCGGAGGCACGGACCTCCTCGTCGCCAAGATGAAAGACGAGCTCCTCCGGAACAACGTCGACGTGAAGCTTCAGGCGAAGGTCGAGAAGATCGTCCTCGAGGACGGCGCCGTCCGCGGCGTCATGGTCGGCGGGAAGCTCGTCTGCGCGAAGACCGTCCTCTCGAACGGGAACATCAAGTCGACCGTCCTGAACCTCGTCGGCGAGGAGCACTTCCCCGGCGACTTCGTCGAGAAGACCCGGGCCGTGCGCCTCAACTCGTCGAGCTGCCAGGTCTACATGGGCCTTAGAAAGGGGGCGACGATCCCGTACATCGGCGAGCTGGTCTTCACCTCGTCGCACCCGACCTACGACCCGGCCCGACTCCTCGACCTGAAGGTCTCGAGCCGCACGTTCTCGGTCTACTACCCCCACGAGACGAGGCCCCAGGTCCCCGACGCCCGCGTCGCCATCGTCTCCTCGACGAACTGCCACTACGACGACTGGAAGCGGCTCTCGCCGGAGGACTACGAAGCCGAGAAGCGCGCCATGGTCGAAGAGACGATCCGGGGCCTCGAGGCCTTCGTCCCCGACATCCGCGACAAGCTCGAGGTCGTAGAGGCTGCGACCCCGCTCACCGTCGAGCGCTACACGCTCCACCCAAAGGGGACCTCCTTCGGAACGAAGTTCGAGGGCCTCGACGTTTCCATGAATCTTCACAAAACAATCCCGGGACTCTTTCACGCCGGCTCCGTCGGTATCATCATGTCCGGCTGGCTCGGGGCCGCGAACTACGGCGCCATCCAGGCCAACGCGATCGAGAGCTACCTCGCGGGAACAGGAGCATAGCATGACCCAGTTTATGAAACAGCACGTGATCATCACCGGCGGCACCCGCGGCATCGGCGCGGGGCTCACCGAGGCCTTCCTGAAGGGCGGCGCCACCGTCGTCGCAACTTACTCGGGGAACGACGAGGCCGCGCGGAACTTCAAGGAGAAGCTCTCCCTCTACGGCGACAAGCTCGTGCTCCGGAGGTTCGACGTCGCCGACGCGGCGGCCGTCGAGGCCTTCTTCAGGGAATACGAGACGCTCTTCCCGTCGCTCGAGGTGCTCGTGAACAACGCCGGCATCCGGCGGGACAACATCGTGGCGAGCCTCGCCGAGGCCGACTGGGATTCGGTCATCGACACGAACCTCAAGGGAACGTACAACATGACCCGCTTCGCGGTCCTCCAGATGATGAAGAACCGCTACGGGCGGATCGTCAACATGTCCTCGGTCGGCGGAAAGCTGGGCCTCCCGGGCCAGGCTAACTACGCCGCCTCCAAGGCGGGCCAGATCGCCCTCTCGCTCTCGGTGTCGAAGGAGGTGGCGAAGCGGAACATCACGATCAACAACGTCTGCCCGGGCTTCATCGAAACCGAGCTCCTCGCGGACCTGCCGGAGGAGCAGGTGAAGGAGTACAAGGCGCAGGTTCCGATGAAGCGCTTCGGGAAGGTCGACGAGGTCGCCCACGCCGTGCTCTTCTTCGCGGGCCGCGAGGCTTCGTACATCACGGGCGCCACCCTCGACGTCGCCGGAGGCCTCAATGCTTGAGACCATCCTCGCGCACATCCCACAGCGGGATCCGTTCCTCTTCATCGAAACCATCGTAGACCGGAGCGAAAACTCGATCACCACGTCGAAGAAGCTCACCGGCGAGGAAGACTTCTTCCGAGGCCACTTCCCAGGCCGCCCGGTGATGCCGGGCGTTCTCCTCTGCGAGGCCGTCTTCCAGACCGGCGCCCTCCTCATGGCCCTGAAGGGCGAGGCCGCGGGCGACTCGAAGACCGCCCTCGTGACCCGGATCCAGGGAACGAAGTTCAAGAACATCGCCCGGCCCGGCGACCTCCTTAAGATCACCGTAGACTTCGTCGAGATGCTCGCCAACGCCGCCTTCATGAAGGGGAAGATCACCTGTGACGGGAAGACGATCATGACGATCGAATTCGCGGCGACGCTGGTGGAGAACGGAGAGGTTTAGATGAGTTTCCTGGATGTCGCGGGGAAGACCTTCCTCATCTCCGGTGTCGCGAATAAAAAATCCGTCGCCTACTTCACGGCCCGGACCCTGATCGAAAACGGCGCCGTCTGCCTCTTCTCCGTCCAGTCCGATGCTCACCGCGCGGCAGTCGAAAAGCTCTTCCCCGGAGCCGGGGCCTTCGTCTTCGACGTCGAGAAAGACCGGGACCTAGGGCAAAAGGTGAACCGCCCCCTCGACGGCTTCGTCCACTCGCTCGCGTTCGCGAAGTTCTCCGAAAGGCCGAAACCGTTCCACGAGACGAAGCGCGAGGACTACCTCCAGGCGGCGCAGATCAGCTGTTTCTCGCTCGTGGAAATGAGCAACCAGCTCCGGGAGCTTTTCACCCCCGCCGCGAGCATCGTCACGATTTCGATCTCGAACACCCGGGCGACGAGCTACGGGTACCTGGGGCCCATCAAGGCGATGCTCGACGCGACGGTCCCGTTCCTCGCGAAGTCCTTTTCCGAGTTCTCGCGGATCCGCGTCAACGCCGTCGGCGCGGGCCCGCTCAAGACCTCGGCGAGCGCCGGCATCCCGGACTACATCGACAACTACCTCTACGCCGAGGCCATAACGCTTCGGAAGGCGGGGCTCGAGACCCAGGAGGTCGCGAACACGGTCTGCTTCCTCCTCTCGCCGAAGGCGAGCGGGATCAACGCGACCACGGTGCTCGTGGACGCTGGCATGAGCTGCAACTACTTCGACCAGGACGTCGTCAAGACCTTCGCGAAGAACAAGTCCTAGCTAACGCTGGATGAACTCCCTGTTGGCGAACGTCCGCCGGAGCCCCTCCTCGATCGAGACCCGAGGGGCGTAGCCGAAGTGGCGCCGGGCCTTCTCGTGGGAGAAGTAGTGCGACTTCCCGAGGTTCAGCGCCACGAACCGAGTCATCGGCGGCTCCGGTTTGTTGATGCCGAGGAGCCGGAACGCCTTCTCGAGGAGCCACCCAAGCCGGTAGGCCGTGGTGACGTCGACGGCGCCACTGACGGGTTCGACCTTGACCTGTCGAAGCACCTGGTTGATGAACTCCCAGAGCTTCACCGGCCGTTCCTGTCCCACGAAGTACGCCTGCCCGCAGACCGGGGACCCGGGCGTCAAGTGTTCGAAGGCCTGGACGTGGGCCAGGGCCGCGTTTTCGACGTAGATGGTGTCCACGAGGTTCTCCCCGTCGCCGACGACCCGAAGCTTTCCCCGGCGGCCTTTCTGGATGACCCGCGGGAAGAGGTGCGGATCGCCGGGGCCCCAGATGAGGTGGGGCCGGATGGCGCAGGTGAGGAACGCAGTCCCGTCGTTCGCCGCGAGGACCAGCTTCTCGGCCAGGGTCTTGGTCTCCGAGTAGCCGTTCAGGAATTCCGTGGCATAGGGCTGCTCTTCGCCGACGCCGAGGAGGTCGTCCTTGTTAAACACCACCGACGGGGTGGAAGTATAGACGAAGCGACCCACCCCACGCGCCCGGGCGGCCTCCACGAGGTTCTGCGTCCCGAGGAAGTTGATCCCGTAGTAGTCCTCGTACTTTCCCCAGACCCCGGCCAGGGCGGCGACGTGAAAGATCACGTCGAACCCCGGCGCGAGGGCCCGGTCGACGTCTTCCCGGTTCCGGAGATCTCCCCGGACCGTCGGGACGCCGAGGTCCTCGAGATGCGCGTAGGTGTGGCGCGAGAAGTTCGTCACGATATAGGTTGGGTTCTTAAGTAGTTCTTTGGTGATGTGGGTCCCTAAGAACCCGCCGCCACCGGTTACGAGGATGCGCATGGGAATCATATTAAAACTTCCCCCGACATTCGTCCAGATTGACGGCGCCGGGGTCCGTCGAGTAGCTTAGGACCATGAAAACCCTCATCCTCCTCCTCGCCGTCCTCGCGTCTACCGCGGCCCTCGCGATCCCCGAGCAAGACTTACGGCGGGAGTGGCGGGAGACGGTTTTGCCGTTCTTCGATACGTTGACCGCCGGCGAGCTCCGAAATCGGCAGGGCCTTCGCGTCGCCTTCTTCACCCGCGTGCGCCCCGAACACCGGAAAGTCCTCGTGGTCCTCCCGGGCCGGACGGAGCCGGCGCGGAAATACGCCGAGGTCCTCTACGATCTCCGGAACGACGGCTTCGACCTCGTGATCCTCGACCACCAGGGCCAGGGTGACTCGGAGCGCCTCCTCGCAGACACCCAGAAGGGCCACGTCGTGCGCTTCGACGACTACGTCCGGGACCTCGAACAGCTGATGGCGGAGGTCGTGCGGCCCCTCGGGAAGGACGTCTACGTCCTCGCGCACTCCATGGGCGGGACGATCGCCGCGCGTTACCTGAACCGGAATCCGGGCATCGTGAAGAAGGCGGTGCTGGCGGCGCCGATGCTCCAGATCAACACCGATCCCTACAATGAAACCGTGGCCCGCGCCTACGCGCGGCTCCTGGTTCTCCTCCGGAAGGGAGCGACCTACGCCCCGGGGCGGGGCCCCTACGTCGTCGTTCCGTTCCCGGAGAATACGGTCACCCACAGCGAGGTGCGCTACGAGGTCGAACCGGCGCTCGTCGAAGAAAGGCCCGAACTCGCGGTCGGGGGCCCCACGGCCCGCTGGGTGCGCGAATCTCTGAAGGTCACCCGTCACATCGACCGGGCACGGATCACGACCCCCGTCCTCCTCCTCCAGGCGGGCGAGGAACTCGTCGTCGTGAACGACCGGCAGAACAGCTTCTGCCGCGCCTCCTTCTGCCGCATGATCCGCTTTCCGTCCGCGAAGCACGAGATCCTCATGGAGACCGACGCGATCCGCGACCGCGCCTTCGCCGAGTTCCGGAAGTTCCTGAACGACTGAGGCTAGT
>JBILTI010000086.1:0-6945 GCA_044371595.1 Bacteriovoracaceae bacterium | reverse complement strand
ACAAGTGCTACGCCGCGGCCCTGGATTTCAAGACCGGCAAGGTCTTCTGGCAGCGCGAGCTCGCCGCCTCGAGCTGGATGCGGCCCGTGGTCGTCGGCGACGACGTCTGTTACATCGCCGGAGAGATCTACTTCCCCACCAAGCGGGGGCACGTGACGTGCTTCGACCGGAAGAGCGGGGAGCATACGACGGCCCACAACACGACGGACCCCCTCGCGGCGACGCCGAAGGTTCTGGACCGGTCCGTCCTCTACGCCTCGATCCACGGCAAGGTCTGTCGGTTCGACCTCGCGACGAAGGTCAATCGCTGGTGCTTCGACGCCGGCGAAAAGGACTTCTCCCTCGCCGGCGCGAGCTACGATCCCCGGCTCCACGTGATCCTCTATCCGGCGATGACGAAGGGGCTCTACGTCCTCAATCCGGAGGACGGGCGGGTGCTCGCGCACTGGACCCCGGGTCCCGCGGAGGGGCCGTGGAAGAAGACCTACGCCGACGTCGCGGTCGCCGGCGAGTACTGGATCCTGTCCGACGATGACGGATCAGTGCGCGCCCTTCGGGCGAAGCTTCCGCCGCAGGCGATCGCTCAGGACTAGCAGGACGGCGGGCGCGAGGGCCACGGCGTGGGCGAAGATCGTAAGTTGATCCTGCCCCTGCCCGGCGCCGAGGACCAGGGCGCCTATCGGCACGTAGAGGTAGGCGTACTTCTCCTCGCCGAGGCCCCAGTAGGTGTAGAGGCCCGTGACGACGTGACTGCTTCCCAGGAAGGCCTTCGCTCCGATCGGGACGAGGGCCGCGAGGCCCGTCAGCCCGAGGAGGGTCCCGAGGTGGAGAAGCATCAGGACGAAGAGGAGCCGCGCACCCGAGCGGCGCCGCTCGACCACGAGAGCGAGGGGAACGAGGAGAACAAGGTTCACCAGGAGGTGCGCAGCATCGAGGTGGATGAACGGGGAGAGGATGATGGCGAGGCCCCGGACGCGGAGCGGATCGGCCGGGGAGAAGCTCAGCCAGTACGTCGGGTGACCGTTGAACCCGTAGATCGACGAGTCGAGGGCGGGGATCAGAAAGGTAACGAGGAGGCAGAGGAGGATCAGGACGATGGTGACGAGCGGACGTTGTTTCATCGGGCGAGTGTAGCGCGGTTTTTCCGATTCATCAGCAGAAAATAGGCGCCGGGCACGAGGAACGGAGCGAGCCCGTGGCAGACGAAGAGGTGCGCGAGCCCCGGATCGCAGGATCCGTGGTGGATCACCGTCGCGACGAGCGGGAGGGCGAAGAGCAGAGTGAAGGCGCCGGGCGCCCCGGGCCCGAGCGCCGACCGACGGAAGAAGCGGTGGAAGAGGAACGTCGTCGCGATCGATACCGCGAGGCCCTCGACGGGGCAGTAGGGCCGGTGGATCGGCGACGCCTGCGGTGCGACCGCGCGGAAGAGGAACACGACCCCGAGGAGGAGGGCGAGCAGGAGCGTCTTTCGACGGAGGGACGCGGTCGGCTCTCCCGGGACGAGGGCCCGGAATCCGAGGTGGCTCGCGGCGAGCACCAGCGCGGCGAAGACGCCGAGCTCGAGCCCGTGAACCGGGGTCTTCGCAGCGAAGGAGAGGGGAGTAACGGCGGTGGTGACGGTCACCGCCACCGCGACGGTGAAGAGGAGCGCCAGGACCGTCCGGTGCTCCGGGGGAAGATCCCGCGACACGGGCCGGTGGTTCTTCGCGAGGTCGCGGATCAGGTCGTTCGAGTCTTTCATGAGAGAAGTTCCTCTTTAAGTTTCGCCAGCGCCCGAGAAACCCGCGTCCGGAGGGCGTTTTCCCGGACGCCCAGGGCCCCGGCCGCGGCCTTCGAGCTAAGGCCTTCGATCTTCGTCAGGATCAGCGCGTCGCGGAGGTTTTCCGGAAGGAGCGCCAGGGCCTCTTCCAGGTCCTTCGTCGCGTCGGGGGCGATTGTTACATCGTCGGCCAACTCCTCGAACTGCCGGGGATTGGCACGGAAGTAGTCGGCCACCTTATACCGCGCGATCCCCATCACCCAGGCCTCGGCGCGGCGGCCCCGGACGAACGTCTGGAGATTCTTGTGAACCGCGATCAGGACTTCCTGGGCGATCTCCTCGCGGACCTCGGGGCGAGGGACGAAGCGGCCCAGCGCTCCGCGGAGGAAGTGCAGCGTCTCGAGGAGAAATTCTTCGTAGGCGTCCCGGTCGCCGCCCTGGGCCCGCTCGAGGAGCGCCGATAAATTTTTTTCGGGCATGTAACATTCTACCGCGGCCCCGCGAAGGAACTCAAGAACCGTTCGCCAGTTTCGGCGACGAACCAAAGGATCACCATGAAAAACGAATCGAACTCCCTCCTCGCCGGCGCCTTCGCGGGCCTCGTTCTCCTGAGCGGCGCCGCGGTCGCAGAAACCAAGGGGACGGCGACGGAGACGGTCATGTGTCACGGCGTCAACGCGTGCAAGGGGCAGGGGAGCTGTGCCGGCAAGGTCGACGCCTGCAGCGGGAAGAACGGCTGCAGCGCGGAGGTCACCTGCGCGGGCCACAACTCGTGCAAGGGCAAGGGCCTCGTGAAGCTCCCGAAGCAAGACTGCCTCGCGAAGGGCGGCAAGGTCGCGAGCAAGTAGAATGTACGGGATGGGGCTTCGGCATCGTCATTTTCCGGAGATCCTGGCCCGGCTCGACGCGGGCGCCGGGCCCGGCGTGGATTTCTTCGAGGTGATCACGGAGAACTTCTACCAGACCCGCGGAAGACCCTGGAAGATCCTCGAGGCGGTCCGGGCGCGCGTGCCCGTGACCTGCCACGGGGTCTCCCTATCCATCGCGGGTCACGAAGGGCTCGACCGGGATTACCTGGCGCGGGTGCGCGAGTTCTGCGACCGACTCGAGCCGCTCCTCGTCTCCGATCACCTCTGCTGGACCGGCCTCCGGGAGCGTAACCTCCACAACCTCCTGCCGTTTCCGTACACCGAGGAGACGCTGAACCTCGTCGCCCGGCAGGTGGACGAGGCCCAGGAACTGCTCGGGCGGCCTCTCCTCCTCGAGAACCTCTCGGCGTATCTTTCCTTACCCGGTTCGAAGCTCTCCGAGGCGCATTTCCTCCGTGAGCTCCATCTCCGGACCGGCTGCGCCCTGCTCCTCGATCTGAACAACGTCTTCGTGAACGCCCGCAACCAGAACTTCGATCCAAACGCGTGGATCTCGGAGATCCCCGCAGCGGCGGTCCGCGAGGTTCACCTCGCCGGCTGCAGCGACGCCGGAACCCATCTGTTTGACACCCATTCGTGCCCCGTCTGGGGAGAGGTTTGGGAGCTCTATCGGCGTCACCGGCCGGCGTTCGCCGAGGCCCTCACTCTCGTCGAATGGGACGAGGAAATCCCTTCCTACGAAACGGTCCTCGCCGAGGTCGACAAAGCGAGGCACCATGACGCTTAGGGAACTCCAGCTCGCCTTCGTCGCCGCGGTTCTCGATCCCGATGCCGCCGTTCCTTTCGAAGTCGTTCCTCCGGCGGGCCTTGACGCAAAGGCCGCGCTCGACATCTACCGCGGCGACTACGCCGCCCGGATGCGGGAGGCGTTGGAGAAAAACTACGAAGCGACCTGGCTTCTTCTGGGGGATGAGGACTTCGACGCCTATGCGGCGGATTACGTCGTGGAGAATCCTTCTACGTTTCGCAATCTAACGAAATACGGAGACGCATTTCCCGAGTTCCTCGCCGCCGCCGGCGCCCCGGAAGCCGCGGTGCAAATGGCGATCATCGAACGGCGTTTCTGGGAGCTCTTCCACGCCCCGGATAGCGAACGGCTTCTGCTTTCTCCCGGCACCCTCGAGCGCCAGCGCTTCCGGCTTCCGCGGCTAGAACTCTTTCGTGCGAACCTGCGGCTCGACCTACTCTGGCGGCACCGGGAACAGGACGCCGCGGCACTCGCCGAGATCGACCTACAGGAAGACTGCTGCCTCGCGCTCTATAAGGCCAGCGAGGCGGTTCGGTTCCATGCGGTCTCTGCGGTCGTGTTCGCGGTGCTCGAGGAGCTGAAAGAGGTCGGCTTTCTGACGGAGCTTTCACCGAGGGATGATCTCTCACCGGAATCGTGGGCCGAAGTCCTTCGCATCATCGAGAACGAATAATCAGTCCTTTTTCTGGCACCTTGAGAGCTCCTTTGCTGCGACGTGTATTCAGAGATCCGTCGGAAGCTCAATTCAACCGTTTCAAAACGGTAGAAAATTGTTCATAATACACACTCTGAAACACCTCGCGCTTAAGGATTTTTTAAATGGAAGATACGACGACGACCCCTGAACTAACGCCGACCCCGGCGACCGAAGCCCACACTGAAATCGTGGCCGAACCTTCGGTCCTTACGGAACCGATCATCGCCGCGCCGCTCGAGTGGGCGGATCTGGGACTTTCACCGGAGATGCTGAAGCTGGTCGAAGAGGCCGGATACAAGTACCCGTCTCAGGTGCAGCAGAAAGCGATCCCCGTCGCCCTCTCGGGAAAAGACGTCCTCGTCTCCTCTCAGACGGGAAGCGGCAAGACCGCGAGCTTCGTCATCCCGAGCGTCGAACGCTTTAAGGGTAAGAACGGAACCTTCATCCTCGCCCTTTCGCCGACGCGCGAGATCGCGCTCCAGACCGGAGAAGTTTTCCGGAACTTCGCGACGCCATTCGGGATGAAGGTCGCCGTCTCGATCGGCGGCGCCGACATGGCCGCCGAGAAAGAGGCCCTCGCCCAGTCCCCGCACATCATCGTGGCGACGCCGGGCCGGCTCTGCGATCACCTCGAGCGCGGCAACGTCTGGCTCGAGTTCATCCAGTGCCTCATCTTCGACGAAGCGGACCGGATGCTCGAGATGGGCTTCGCGAAGCAGATCGACCTGATCACCGAGCAGCTCCCGAAGGACCGCCAGACGCTCATGCTCTCCGCGACGTTCGCGCCGCAGGTCGAGAAGCTCGCCCGACGCTCGATGAACAACCCGGAAGAGGTGGTCATTGAAAAGACCGCGAAGACGACCCCGAAGATCGATCAGGAGCTCTACTGGCTTCCGGAGGAGCGCAAGCTCTCGAAGCTCGTCCGGATCCTCGAGCGCGAATCGGGGACCTTCTTCATCTTCGTTAACCGGAAGGAAAACACGTACCAGCTCTCGCGGAACCTCGCGAACAAGGGCATCAACGACGTTACCTATATCCACTCGGACCTCCAGCAGGAGCACCGGGAGGAGGCCGTGGCGACGTTCAAGTCCGGGAAGGCCCGGATCATCATCGCGACGGACGTCATGGGCCGCGGCATCGACGTCGACGATGTCGCGCACGTGGTGAACTACGACGTTCCAAAGGAACCGGAAGACTACATCCACCGGATCGGCCGGACGGGCCGCCGCGGCCTCACGGGCCGGGCGACGACTTTCGCGATCCCGGGGCGGGATGATAAGGCGATCGAAGCGATCGCCCGGCTGCGCGGAGTACCGGCGCCGGAGAAGCCGGAGCGGGAAAGCCTCGAAGGTCGCGACCGCGGCGGCGAGCGCAGATCCCGTGACCGGAAACCGGAGCAGCGCGAAGCGCGGGAACGGTCCCCGGGCGAAAGACCGCCACGGGACCGCAGACCTCGCGGCGAACGGACCGAGCCGGGGCAGGCCACCGACGGCGCCGAACGGGCACCGCGGACGGATCGTCCACCGAGAGGCGAGAGACTCCCACGCGGCGAGCGGGGAACGAGAGAAGACCGCGCGCCGAGAGGCGAGCGCCCTCCGAGAGCAGATCGGCCGGACGGCGACCAGCGCCGGGGCCGCGAGCGTTCGGAGCGGAACACTCAGGGAATGAAAGTGGTCCCCGCTCCGGACAAAGCGAAGACATCCGCGGCGACCACCGAGTCGAAGCCCGGGTTCATCAAGAAATTCCTCAGCCGCCTGGGTTTCTAGGGAAGCCCGGTCGGTACCTTCGAGGACTGAATTTGGATTTTGAGTTTTAAAATAAGAAAGCCCCGTTCACCTCTAGAGCTGAACGGGGCTGACTTTTTTGGGAACTAGCGGAAGTTCATGTGGCGGCTGTTGTCACGGCCATCACGGCGCTCCTGAGGCTTCGCCTCAGAGACGTTCATCTGACGACCTTCGAAATCGGTTCCGTTGAGGGACTCGATCGCGGTCGTTGCTTCGGCCTTGTCACTCATCTCGACGAAGCCGAACCCTTTGCTCCGTCCGGAGTCCCGGTCGGTGATCACGTTCGCCGAACTTACGTTGCCGTATTGTTCAAACTTAGCTTTGAGAGATTCGTTGTTAACTGAGAAACTGAGGTTCCCGACATAAATTTTCTGACTCATTTGAGCCTCCTAGCGAAGATCACGCGAGTGTGATCTTTATCTGATTATATTATTTTAAAGAGCTGGGTTAGGGGTGGATCTGAGATGATAACTAATTGGCAGGTAGCTAAGAACAGATTCTTAGAGCTTACGTCGGCCGGGGGCGATCGGATACAGCTTCCTCGATCAATCTTCCGATTCTCTAACAAATCGACGGCTTGAGTAGGGAAACCTTCACGCCGTCTGAAGGTAAAACTTACCGGTTTCGGGCCATGTTAAGATCTCCGCGGCCTTCGAAAACCCGTTGAGCTCGACAACCCGTTGAGGTTTACATCTCCCTGACTGCGCGATGATACTATCATCTATGATTCATTTTAAACGTTTCATCGAGGACCGGGCCCTGACGTTCGAACTCGATCGGAGCTTCGCGCTCCGTTCGTGCAATCCGAACTTTCGCCGCTACCTCGCACCGGAAAAGAGCTTCCTCGAGGTCCTCGCCGAAGCGAATCCAGCGACCGTCGTCGCGGCGATGACGAACGCCCTCGCGGCGAACCTCGAGTGGTCGGGGGAGCTCGCGTTCGCGACACCGATGGGAATCCTCTGCGCCGAGGTCACCGCCTACCCGATGGAAGCGGGGTTCGCCGGGATCGGAATCGACGTCACTGAGCA
>JBILTI010000047.1:0-8303 GCA_044371595.1 Bacteriovoracaceae bacterium | reverse complement strand
AGCCTCTTCCGGAAGAAACTCCTGGGCCAGCTCGACATCCGGGAAAAGCTCATCAAGCTCGCCCCCGTCGGGGTCTTCCTCGCCGACGGCGACGGAACCTGCTACAGCGTCAACGACGCCTGGAAGACCATGACCGGGCTTAAGCTCCACGAGGCCTTCAACGAGGGCTGGCGCCGCGCCGTTCATCCCGACGACCGGGAGAGCGTAGAGCGTGAGTGGGACGCGTTCACGCGGGACGGGTCGCCCTTCGCGCGCGAGTACCGGTACCAGCGCGGCGCGGACATGACCTACGTCTTCGTCAAGGCGGTGAAGCTCGAGCTCAACGGAGTGGCCCAGATCTTCCGGCTCGAAAACGATCTCACGCCGGTGGTCCTCCGGGATCAGCAGATGGAACGTCAGCGGACCCAGCTCGAGGCGAACGCCCGGCTCGCGGCCCTCGGCGTGATGGCGTCGGGGATCTCCCACGAGATAAATAACCCCCTGACCGTCATCGACGGCATGGCCGAGATCCTGACCAACGATCTCGCGGGCCACGACTCCGCGGTGCCCATGCTCGAGAAGATCAAGAAAAACGTCGAGCGGATCCAGTGCATCATCCGTTCGATGAAGGCGCTGTCCCGGGACGCAAAGTTCGACCCGCCCGGCCGGCACGACCTCCGCCAGATATGCGATGAGGTCCTGGTGATCGCCGCGCCGCGGTTCCGCGAGCTCGGCGTCGAGCTGCGCTATCACCGCGACCTCGAATCCGCGTTCATCATCTGCCAGGCGAGCGAAATCGAGCAGGTCTTACTGAACCTCCTGAACAACGCGCTCGACGCCGTCCAGGGCGTCGCCGAGAAGTGGATCGAGGTCCGCCTCTCCGTCGAAGCGGGAAAGATCCTCCTGCTGATCTCCGACAGTGGTCCGGGCATCCCGGAGGCGATCCGGCGCTCGATTTTTAATCCGTTTTTTACCACGAAGGCCCCGGGAAAGGGGACGGGGCTCGGTCTCTCGATCTCGAAGACGCTCGTCGCCGCCAACAGTGCCGAGCTCTACCTCGATGAGGCGCGGCAGCGGACGACCTTCGTCCTCTCCTTCCCGGAAGCAAAGGAAGTATTCCATGAACCTCATCAAGCGGAATAACGTAACTCTCATCGGCGCCGGGGACGAGGTGCTCGTGCTCTCCCACGGCTACTGCTGCAGCCAGGAAATGTGGCGCCTCGTGGCGCCGGAGCTCGAGAAATCCTAACGGCTGATCCTCATCGATCACGTGGGATCGGGGGCGTCGGACACGGCCTACTACGACAAGGCGAAGTACGGCAGCCTCGCTGGTCACGCGGACGACGTGATCGAGCTCCTCGAGGCCCTCGACGTCGGTCCGGTGACCTTCGTCGGCCATTCGGTGAGTGCCATGATCGGCGTGAGCGCCGCCGTAAAACGACCGGAGCTCTTCAAGGCACTCGTCCTCGTCACCCCGTCGCCGTGCTACGTGAACTCGGGCGACCACGTCGGCGGCTTCACGAGCGAGGCGATCGAGGGCCTCGTCCGTTCGCTCGAGTCGAACTACGCCGGCTGGGCGGAGGCGATCTCTCCGGGTCCTGATCGGCAACGATCCGACGCAGGGGAAGGTCCTCGCGGCGAGCTTCTGCCAGATCCGGCCCGACATCGCCAAGCACTTCGCCCGGGTGACCTTCACCGGCGACTCCCGAAGCGAGCTGCCGAAGGTCGCCTGTCCGACGCTGATCCTCCAGTGCACCGAGGACGTCATCGCCCCCGAGGTCGTGGGCGCCTACGTTCACCGGCAGATCCCGGGGAGCCGGTTCGTTAAGCTCGCCTCGAACGGCCACTGCCCGCACCTCACGGCCCCGGCGGAGTTCGTCGAGGTCCTGCGGGCGAACCTGCCGCTGCTTCGTAAACGGGGGTTAGAGTCGTTTGAGGAGCTCGGGGATGAGTTCTTCGAGCTTCCGGGCGGTCTTCGGCTTTTCGATGATCGCCGCGGCGTTGGGGAACTTGTCTTGGATCGCTTGAGCCAGCGTTCCGGTGCAGAGGACGAAGCGGGCGGCGCTGCCGCGGCGGTTGAGCTCGTCGTAGAGGAACAGTCCGTCGCCGTCGGGCATCATGTAGTCGGCAACTATGATCGCGGGAACGCCCAGCTCGTCGATCCGTTTGAGGGCTGCGTTTCCAGAGGCGGCGAGGACAATCGGCCCGTCGAAGAAGCGGCGGATGACGACCTGATGGAGGGCGAGGATGTCGTCTTCGTCGTCGACGAGAAGGATGAAATTATTCATGAGGAAGTCTCCGGGGCGACCTTAGGTTCTCACGGCGCGCGCAGTTGAGACATCGAAAAGTACGCGTACTGACGGAAATCATGTTTTCCGAGCGCAGACGTCGGTCCGCTTACTTCTGTTCGAAGAGCTCCAGGCCCTCGTCGTGGTACTCCCAGGCCCGCGGCGCGACCGGCGTCCCCGTGATTCCAAACAGAAAGGAGTAGTACGCGAGCATCTGGGGTTCGTCGGCCGGGAGGACGTAGGTCCGGTTGATCCAGGCGGCCCCGAGGAGCGACAGCGGGCCCTGCGGCAGGAAGACGCCGGCCACCGGAGCGCCGGTGGCGTCGACCGGGATGTCATTGGACCAGTAGACGGAGACGTTCGCCGGCCCTCCGGTGCAGAGGTCCTGCGCCATTTGAAACCGCTCTGTTACGGGGTCGAATCCGATGACCTGCTGGATGAAGCGGGTCCCGTCGTTCCGTTTCACATCGACGACGAGCTTCTTGTCGATCAGCGTCCACGCGTTGTAGCCGCTGTTTGTCTCGAGGAGGGCGTCCCAGTTCTCAGCGTCGGGGGCGCTAGACCAGGAGGCAATCTCGATGGTGTCCGTGGAAAAGCACGTGTAGGGTTCCCCGCTCAGGATCTTCACGCCGGAGCGGCCCCCGGCCCGGACGACGGCCTGTAGGGCCGTCCCGTTGCCGGTCGGAAAGTTCGTGACCGTCGTCGAGCTCAGCGGCGGATGCCGTACGACCTCGCCGAAGTTCGCGACGCGGTTGAGGGCCCCGGCGTTCGTCCGATGAAAATAATAGGCCGTCGCGCCGTGCACGTTAAAGGACGCTTCGTCGGCCACGAGGACGTCTTCGATGAGGCCCGACGCGCCGTTCTCGTCGACGAGCATCGACACCTGATCGGCGATCATCCCGGACGAGTCATGGAGCCGGCTACGGACCGTCGTGCGCAGGATCTTTCCGTCGTTCCGGATCGCGAGTCCCGCGAAGTTCGATCCCGCGGCCGTCGTGCTCCGGATGCCCGCGCCGACGACCACGTCGGCGACCTCGCCGGCGGCGTCGTTCCGGAAGGCGAGCGGGGCGACCCAGCTCCCGGCCCCGAGGTCGCCATCGAGCTTGACGTCCCGGATCGTTCCCGTGTTCCGGCCCACGAGCAACCCCGCGTGCGAGAAGAATTCTCCGGTCACGTTCGCCTCGACGTTCGCGATGAGGCCGCTGTTAACCGCGACGAAGACGGCGCCCGGAGCGGCGGCCGTCCCGGCGGCGCTGTCCACCCGGGTGAGGCCGAGGACCCGGAGGTTCCGGATGGAGCCGGAGTTCGTGCCGATGTGCCCGACCCCCGCGCCGACGGAGGTGACGCTTTTTCCGCCGACGATCCCGTTGCCGTCGCCGTCGAGGTGCTTCGAAAACGTCGGGATGTCGTTCGTTGAGATCAGCCCGTTCGGAAGCCGGATGTTCGCCGCGAGCTTGAAGTGCGTTCCGGACGTCCCTTCCATGGCGAAGTACTCGGCTTCGTTACAGATGAGCTTCGGGGAGAGGAGGGTTCCCGCTCCGGCCTGAGTGCCCGCGCAGGGGTGCTTTTCGAAGTCGAGGCGCGGGAAGTGGCCGCTCTCGAGCCTCCACCCGACGGCCGGCGCCGCCGCGTCGGTGAGGGCCGTGGTCTGCGTCGGATCCCGGAGCTGCGCGAGCGTCCGCAGCGCTTCGGACTCGAAGCTTCCGGCGCCGGTCTTCTCGCCGGTATCTCCGGGGCCGAGCTTATACAGCGCGAGCTGGGTTACCGGCGTCGTCGTTACGACCCCCGCGATCGGGCCCTGCTGGCAGGCGGAGAAGCAGTTTGACTTCACGTACGACAGGGAATAGCCCGGGCCCACGGCGAGGGAGCTATCCCAATCACCGAAGAGACCTCCGGTCTTGATCGCCGTTGTGAGGTGCGAGCGGATGTACGCCGCGGCGTAGACGCTCTTCACTGTCGAGCCGTCGACGTGACCTGCGATGCCCCCGATGCGAGTTGCGCCGACGAAGATGCCGCCTTCGAACTTCGCGTACTCGAGGTAGCTCCCGGAGAGCTTACCGGCGACGCCGCCGTAGGCTTCGGTTCCGGCGTAGAACGAGTTCTGGTGAAGGTCCAGCGACGCCGCGACGTGCCTCATTTGACCGAGGTTTACGAAGCCGAAGACACCGCCGACGAGTGAGCCGTCGGCTTCGATGTGGCCCTTCTCGACGGTGATCCGCCGCGCGAGGACATCCTCGGCGGTCCCGGCGACACCCCCGACGCGGCTGTTCCCCATGTTCTGCCGGGCCCGGAGATCCACGTTCGTAATTCGGATGTTGTCGAGTTTAATTCCCTGAGCGGTGAGACCTTTGGCGCTCCCCGCGAGGGCGCCGACGATCTCCACGCCTTCGAGCTCGACGGTGTCGAGGTGAAGGTCCCGGATGATGACGTCGGTTCCTTCGAGGTGCGCGAAGAGGCCGGTCCGCGGGCGATCGTTATTGCGGAAGCGAAGGTTCCGGAGCGCGAAGCCGCTCCCGAAGAGCGCGCCGCTGAACGCTTCAGTTGTACCCCAGGTGAGATCGCCGGAAACGCAGGTTCCCACGGCGCCGACGGGGATGAAGTTCGTCCCGAGGTCGAGGCAGGGCTCGAGGGGGTCCCCCAACGAAAGGCCTAGGCCCTTCGAGTAGGGATTGAAGTCGAGGTTCGCCTGAAGCTTGTACGCCTGGGTTCGGAGGGTCGCGGTAGCGCCGAGCGCGTACCATTGTTTTACGTTGCAGATGGCGTAGGGCCGGTCGAGGGAACCGTCGCCTGCGGCGAAGGGGGTGCCGTCCGGGGACGGCAACTTCCGACCCGCGCAGATCGCGGCGGGGGCGACGGTGAAGTAGTGGCGGTGCGCCGGTCCGGTGACGAAGTAGCGGCTGTTGAACGTCCCGCCGGCGATTCCGTCGGGGAGGACTTTTAGGATCGGTGGCCGGACGTTCACCCCGCCGGCGTTACAGTCGCTGTTCCCCGGAAACATTTCGAGCTCCGCGCAGAAGGGAAGGTTCGGTCCCCCGGCCGGGAGATTGGGGATCGTGGCGCTCGAGAGGCCATACATCGGCGCCGGGTCCGCGCCTCCGTCGGCGTCGCCGAAGAACGGAACGCATGCGCCGCGGAGACCGTCGGTGCCCGGGATCCGAGGGCCGCCGAGGGAAAAGAAGTTTTTTAAAGCGACGCGGTAGCTTCCGATCGGTGCCTTCGCCGCGACCCGCCGGGGGTCGTCGCTCGTGTCTCCGCAGATCCTCGTCGCGGAAGTGACCCCCGCGACGTCGCTACAGAAAACCGGTTTAAACGGAAGGAGATTTCCCGCGGCGAAGGTGCCCGCCCCCTTGAATGCGGGATCGTCACAGCCGGAGTTACTCAACGAAAGCTGGACCGTGACCTTGTCACCGCCGACCTCCGTCGGCGCGCTCCGGCCACAACGGACGACCCCGCCGAAGACCATCGACATGCCCGGAGAGAGCATCGCGCCGTTGTAGTCTTTCGTCCCGTCCCAGCCCATCACAAAGAACGTCCAGCTCCCGGGAGGAAGCTGAAGGTTCACCATCGATCCGTCCTCGACGACCCGGCCAAAGGCGGCCCCCGTCGCGCTGGTTCCCCAGACCATGAGTCCACCTTTCCCTTCGGCTGGCGTCGCCGCTCCACCGAAGACGAAGTTGTGGCTTAGCTCGAGCCTCACGTCGGTACCTTTCTGGCTACAGGCCGTTAGTGTAAGGAGCGCGAGTAGGAGGAGGTTCGTTACTTTCATATTCCGTCCGGGATGAGATAGATTTTCCACTTTCCCTTATCGTCTTTTGCGATGCGCGGTGTGATGAAATTCTGATCAGAGCGAAATTGTCGGGAAAGCCGGAAATTTTTGCATCCGGACCCTTGACGCCGCCGCCCTCCGAACCCATCGATACCGCAAGAAATCACTCTTAAAAGGAGTTTTAAATGATTCGCGTACAGAATCTTTCGAAGTCCTTCCAGGCCCACCGGGGACTTCGCTGGGCGGTAAACAAGGTGAGCTTCAGCGTCGAACCGGGGGAGATCCTCGCGTTCCTGGGCCCCAACGGAGCGGGAAAATCGACGACGATGAAGATGATGACGGGCTTCCTTGCGCCGGACGACGGGACCGTGAAGTTCGGTCCGCTCGACGTCGTCGCCGAACCCCGCGAGTGCCAGCGGCACATCGGTTACGTCCCGGAGAATGCCCCGCTCTACCAGGAAATGACCGTGACCGAGTTCCTCCGCTTCTGCCACCGCACCCGCGAGGCGAGGGAGAACTTCCACGAGCGCTTCGTCGACGTCGTGAAGGCCTGCCACCTCGACGACGTCATCGACGAGCGGATCGAAAACCTATCTAAGGGGTACAAGCGCCGGGTCTCGATCGCGCAGGCGCTGATCCACGATCCGCAGTTCCTGATCCTCGACGAGCCCACCGATGGCCTCGATCCGAACCAGAAGCAGCAGATCCGGAACCTCCTTAGGGCCGAGGCCCGGCGCGGGAAGACCGTCGTCATCTCGACGCATATCCTCGAAGAGGTCGAGGCCCTCTGCGACCGCGTTGTCCTCATCGCCGACGGCGAAGTGAAGTTCTCCGGGACCACCGCGGAGTTCCGGGCCCAGGCGCCGAGCGGTCGCCTCGACGACGTCTTCGGCGACCTCACGCGCTCCGTGAAGGAGGTCGTTCATGCGTAAGGGAGTCCTCCGCGAGCTCGCGGCTGCGCCGGTCTGGGCCATCGCCGACCGCGAGTGGAGCTTCTTCCGGAGCTCGGCGATCGGCGTCGTCTTTCTGATCATCTTCCTCGCGGCCACCGGGCACCTGACCTTCGAACCTGGCCGGGGCAGTTTCTTCCTCCGGGGCCAGGCGGACCTGAGACCCTTCTTCGACTACCTCCCCTGGGTCCTCGCGTTCTTCATCCCCGCAATGACCATGCGGCCCTGGGCCGAGGAGCGGAAGTCCGGCACGATCGAATTTCTCCTGACGCTTCCCTTGAGTCATCACCAGGCGGTGTGGGGGAAGTTCTGGGCTGCCTGGAAGTTCCTCGGCGTCGCCCTCCTGCTCACGTTCCCCATCGTCCTGACGCTCTTCTTCCTCGGTTCGCCGGACGTCCCTGCGATCGTCACGGGCTACGTCGGCGCCTGGCTCCTCGCCGGACAGATGATCGCCATGGGCCTCTTCGCCTCGGCGATCTCGCGCAACCAGGTCACGAGCTTCATCATCGGCGCCCTCCTCCTGGTCATCTCCCTGCTCCTCGATTCGCCGTCGCTCGTCGATCCTCTGGATAACGTCTTCTCCGGCTACCCTCTGGCGCTCATCGAGAACCTGAGCCTCCTTCGGCACTTCGAGCCCTGGACGAAGGGTGTGGTGAAGCTCGGAGGCCTCGCCGTCTCCCTCGTCTCCATCGTCTTCTGGAACTGGGCGACGGCCGTCACGATCGACAAACTTAAAGCACAGTGAGGAACCGCATGAAAGCAATCTATCGGAAGTGGCGCGAGGTCTTCTGGGGCGGGCTCCTGTTCGCGGGCGTAGCCTACCTCCTTTCACTCTTGCCTATGATCTTTACGTTCGACCTGACCGCGGCGAAGCTCCACAGTCTCTCGCGAGGCACGAAGGAAATCCTTCGGAAGCTTCCGGGGCCGGTCACCCTCAAGCTCTACTATTCGAAGACAGCGGCGTCGAAGGGCTCGGACCAGATCCGCGCCTTCACGAACCACTTCGACCACATCGAGGAGCTCCTCCGGCTCTACGAAGCCTCCTCGCAGAACAAGGTGAAGCTCACGGTCGTCGACCCGCGGCCCGACACCACCGAAGAGGAGGAGGCGGCGATCGCGGGCCTTAAGAAGTTCCAGCTGACCGACACGGAGACCTACATCTTCGGCCTCGTCGCTGAGAGCGCCTCCGGGGCGCAGAGGGTGATCGAGTTCTTCGACCCGAACCAGGGCGAGAAGCTCGAGTACGAGATCTCGAAGCTTCTGACCTCTCTGCATCAGGGGAACAAGAAGCGCCTCGGGATCCTCTCCGCGGAGAACCTC
>JBILTI010000255.1:0-4070 GCA_044371595.1 Bacteriovoracaceae bacterium | reverse complement strand
AGGAGTGGTTGTTGGGCCAGCTCCTTCCGGACCTCTTCGCGACGACGTCCGTCGCCCCGGACGCCGCGGAGATCCGTGACGTCGACGTGCTCCTGGTCTTCGGGGCCCGGGGCCTTCAGGAGAAGTCTCTCAAAGCGATCGACGGGTTCCTCGCCGGCGGCGGAAAGGTCTTCCTGGCCGTTGATCCGCGGCTCGCGGCGAAGCCGGAGGGAGAGGATAACCTGTCCGCGCTCGCGCCGCTCTTCAAGACCTGGGGCGTCTCCGTTCCGGCCGGGAAGTTCGCCGGAGACCTACAGTACGCGGGCGTAGGCCGCGTGAACGCGTTCTCGCCGCCGCAGCGGTTGCTCCCGGTGTTCCAGTGCCAGGGAGAGTGCCTCCGCGCCACCAACGCGGGCCCCGTCGCGGGCCTCGGCGACGTCACATTCGTCTACCCGGGGGTCGTCCAGAAGGATAACCTCGCTCCGGGACTTAAGCTCACGACGCTGATCCAAACATCCCCGAGGGGGAACATGTACGAGGACTCCGGGTTTGGCCTCATGAGTCCGCAGCAGGCCCTCGAGAACTTCCGGGAGGGGACGGCGCCGCTTCCGATCGCCGTCCGCCTCGACGGGACGTTCCCGCGCGCCTATCCGGACACGAAGGAAGTGCCGAACGCGAAACCCGGCGCGGTCGTCCTCGTCGCCGACCAGGACTTCGTGAGTAACCAGTTCGCCTTCACCCGCGACTTCCTCGGGGCGCGGCCCGCGAACGACAACGTGAACTTCCTCTTAAACGGCCTCGACGGCCTCACGGGGTCGCCGGACCTCATGGACATCCGGTCGAAGGGGACCCTCGCCCGGCCCTTCACGACGATCCGGAAGATTCAGCTCGTCGCGGACCAGGAGAGTCTTAGCAAGGTGGCCGAGATCAACACCTCGATCAACCGGTTCCAGGCCGAGCTCGCGGGCCTCGCGGGGAAGGCGACCCAGAGCAACCTGGGCGTGATTCAATCCGAGGGACTCACGAAGCAGAAGGAACTCCAGCAGAACATCGCGCGGCTGAAGCGCGAGCTCCGCGAGGCGAAGCGCCAGGGCCGAGAAAAGGTCGAGGCGATCGGAAGCGTTCTGTACTTCGTCAACGTCGGCGCGGTCCCGCTCGCGCTCGCCGTGATCTACCTCGTTTCACTGCGGGGAACCCGGAAGACCCGAAAGTCAAAAGGAGGAAAGTCTTATGAGTACTACGACGATGCCCGCCAGCCGGTCTGAGTTGGCGCTGCCGGTGGCGGCGATCCTCGCGCTCCTCGCCGGGGCCCTCGGCCACTACCTCGATTCCCGTTTGCCGCCGGTCGTGTGGGAGGGACGCGACCTCGTCGAGGGCCTCGATCCCCGGAGGATCACCCGGATCGAGATCGCGCAGGGATCGAAGCGCTTCGGGCTCCAGCGCCAGGGGGACGGCTTCTCCGTCGATTCGCTCGGCGGGGCGCCGGCGAGCACGGAAAAGGTGAACCAGATCCTGCTCCGCCTCGGCGGGGCCCAGGTCTCCCGGGTCGTCGGCGAGGAGGCGCAGTGGGATGAATTCCGGGTCGGGGAGAAGAACGCGGACCTCACGGTCGAAGTGGTCTCCGCCGGCGCGAAGGCCCCGGCGAAGATCTTCATCGGTAAGTACCTGCCGAACTCGTCGGTCCGGGCGGTCCGCGTCACCGGCAAGGACGAGGTCTTCGCGACCGCGGAGAACCTCTCTTTCTCGACCACGGACACCGACTATCTCAAGCGTTCGGTTCCGCTCGTCCGGAAGGACGGGGTGAAGGCCTTCGAAGTCCTGCGGGGCGGGTCGAAGGTCGCAGAGGCCCGGTTGAACCGCGACGGCCTCCTCGGCGTCCTCGAGGACCTTAAGGTCGAGAAGTACTTCCGGACCGGGACCGTCGACCCGGCGATCGCGAACCTCGAGTGGAAGACGGTTCTGAGCGTCACCGGTACCACCGGAGTTCTCTACCAGATTTCCTTCGCCGATGCGGAGGGCAAGTGGTACGCCCGGGCCGAGGCGCAGCTCAACCAGTCGATGGCGCCGGGGGGCTCGCTCGATCTCTCGCAGCTCACGGCCAAGGCCGACGCCGATCGTTTCAATCAGACGCACCTGCCGTGGATCTGGCAGCTCGCGGAAGAAAGTAGTAACCAACTTACAAGGGGGTTAACGCATGCAGAAGAAAAGCAAGCTACGGTTTCTAAAAAATAGGACCTGGAAGTCGCGGATCCAGCACCGCCTCCGCGGAAGGCCCGAAGAGGTGTGCACCGACTACATCAACGGGATCCTCGACTCGCTGACGCTCGCGCACGCGAAGCGTCTCGGAAGAAAGACCTAGGTTCCCCATTTCCGCCCCTGCGCGAGGTGGAGATTCCCCCGGCAGGGGCTATAACCAGGTCGATGAAGGAATCCAAGCTCACTCCGGGGCTCGCCATCGCCGTCCTCGGGGTCGTTTACGGCGACATCGGAACCAGTCCCCTCTATTCGCTGAAGGAGTCGTTTCACCATACGCACAACCTGCCGGTGACCGAGGCCAATGTCCTCGGCGTCCTCTCGCTCATCTTCTGGTCCCTGATCCTGATCATTTCGTTGAAGTACAACGTCCTGATCCTCAAGGCCCACAACAAAGGGGAGGGCGGGATCCTGGCGCTCACGACGCTGATTTCCAACGTCTTCCGGCATAACTCGCGCCGGCTCAAGGTCCTGACGCTCCTCGGGATCTTCGGCACTGCCCTCCTCTACGGGGACGGCGTCATCACTCCGGCGATCTCGGTCCTGAGCGCCGTCGAGGGCCTCGAGCTGATCCGGCCCTCGCTTCATCCCTACATCGTTCCGATCACCGTCGTGATCCTTCTGGGCCTCTTCTCGATCCAGCGCTACGGGACCGAGGTCATCGGGAAGGTCTTCGGGCCCGTGACGCTCCTCTGGTTTCTCGTTCTGGGGCTCCTCGGAACCCTCAAGATCGTCGATGCGCCGCACGTGCTCTGGGCGCTTAACCCGCTCCTCGCGGTCGATTTCTTTATTCGGAACGGCGCCAGCGGCGTCATGGTGCTCGGTTCCGTCTTCCTCGTCGTAACCGGCGGCGAGGCGCTGTACTCGGACCTCGGGCACTTCGGCCGGCGGCCGATCAACGCCGTGTGGTTCGGTCTCGTCCTCCCGTGCCTCTTCCTGAACTACTTCGGCCAGGGGGCGCTCCTGATCGAGAATCCCGCGGCGATCCGGAACCCGTTCTACTACCTCGCCCCCGAGTGGGCGCTGCTCCCGCTCGTGATACTCGCGACGTGCGCCACGGTGATCGCGTCGCAGGCCCTCATCACAGGCGTCTTCTCGCTCACGATGCAGGCGGTGCAGCTCCAGTACCTCCCACGGATGAAGATCGAACACACGTCGCACGAGGAGGTGGGCCAGATCTACGTCGGCGTGATGAACTTCCTGCTGATGATCTCCTGCATCGCCCTCGTGATGTCGTTCGGATCGTCGACGGCCCTCGCGGCGGCCTACGGCATCGCCGTGACGATGACCATGCTCATAACGACGATCCTGTTCTACTTCCTCGCGCGCTACAAGTGGAAGTGGAGCAACTGGCTCGCGCTCCCGCTCTGCGGCTTCTTCGTCGCCGTCGAGCTCTGCTACTTCGGCGCGAACCTCATGAAGGTCTTCCACGGCGGTTGGCTCACGCTCGCCGTGGGGACGGCGATCTTCACCGTCATGACCACGTGGAACCGGGGCCGGAAGATCCTCTCCGAGCGCCTCCTCGAGAAGATCACGCCGATCGGGACCGTGAAGGCGAAGCTCGCGGAGGGCCGGATCGAGCGGATCCCCGGCGTCGGCGTCTACCTCGCGGGACAGCCGCAATTCGTCCCGACCTCGCTTATCTCGAACCTCCGGCACTACCGCTCGCTCCACGAGAAGACCCTCATCCTCACGGTCAAGACCGAGGACGTGCCGTTCGTCGAGCCGCGGAAGCGGGCGACGGTCAAGGACGTCGGCGAGGGAATATATAAGGTCCAGCTCTACTACGGGTTCCTCGAGGTGCCGAACGTCCCCGAGGCCCTCTGCGCTATTGCGGC
>JBILTI010000123.1:0-5768 GCA_044371595.1 Bacteriovoracaceae bacterium | reverse complement strand
CCGGTCTGAACGGCGGCAGCTCTCTTACACCCTCTTCCTCTCCTACTACTGGGACCGGTGACGACGATGAAACACCTTTTCCTCGGCTTGCTCTTCTCCACCACCGCAGAGGCCTGGACCCTGAACAACAACTTCGGCGCCGCGTTCGCGAGCAACCGGGTCAAGGTGTTCGTCGACGAGGGCACCGTCTGCCCGACCAACGGCGTGACCTACGACGAGCTCGCGGGCCTCGTGAAGCCGGCCGTCGACGACTACTGGAACCGGGTTCCGACGTCGAACCTGCGGCTCGCGGCGGCCGGCTTCTCGTCGCACATTCCGACGATCAACCGCGGACGCCTCTGCTCGCCGACAGATGAGGACTGCATCGCCGCGGGCCAGGCGGACCCCGAGGGCCTCATTCCGGCCGTCCGAGAGATCGTCATCGCCTGCAACAGCAACACGCTCAACTTCGGCGGCGGGAACGTCCTCGCGGTGACAATCCCGAACAAGTTCTCCGGCAAGAAGATCAAGGGCGCGGTGATCCTCATCAACGATTCGAGCGGGACCTTCGGGGACCTCTCCCGCGCCGATAAGATCGGCGTCATCGCCCACGAGATCGGCCACGCGATCGGCCTCGGCCACTCGGACGAGAACGCCGCCCTCATGTACTTCCGGACCGTCAGCCAGCGCCGCCGCCTGGGCCAGGACGACGTCGACGGGGTGAGCTTCCTCTACCCGATCGGAGGCGACCTCTACGGCATCTCCGATGACGGCCTCGTCTCCTGTGGAAGCGTCGGTGGTACCGGCGGAGGCCCCGCGGCACCGCTCGTTCCGGCGGGGCTCACCTTGGGCCTCGTGGTCCTGCTCAGCGAACTCCGGCGGCTACTTAAGCGCGCGAAGCGACGTTCCCCGCTTTAGGCACTCGGCTTCGTACTCTTCGAGGAGCTGCTTCTCCTCGTCGTTCAGGAGCGACCCGTCGATGAGCGCCGGGTCGAAGCCGACGTAGACCAGCGAAACGATCCGGAGCATGTTCGGATGCTTCGGGTGCGGCTCCACGTAGCCGATGTTCTCGAGCCGGACGCCGCCGAAGCCCGGGATGTAGATCCCCGGCTCCATCGAAACGACCTGGCCCGGCTTCATCGGAACGTTCGAGATCGACGACATCCGGACGCCGGGTTCGTGGACGTGGATGCCCACGCCGTGGCCCGTGCCGTGGTTGTAGTCGTAGCCCCGCTTCCGCATCGGGCCCCGCGCGAGGCCGTCGAGCACGATCCCCCGCGTCCCCACCGGGAAGACCGCGGACTGGACCGCCAGGAGCCCCTTGAGCACGAGCGTGTACATCTCCTGCATCTTAGGATCCGGTGCCGCGGTTCCGTCGGCGAAGAACGTGCGGGTCGTGTCGGTCGCCCAGCCGCCCTCGAAGTAGCCGCCGGAGTCGAGGAGGATCATGTCCGTTTTCTTGATCACGACCTCGTCGGACGGAGTTCCGTAGTGGATGATCGATCCGTTGGGCCCGACGCCGGCGATCGTGTTGAAGCTCTGGTCGACGGCGCCCTGCTCTTTGTACTTCACGCTCGTCTCGTTATAGAGGTCGAGCTCGGTCACCCGCTTGCCGGCGCGGATGTTCTCCTTGAGCCACTTGATGGTGTTAAAGATCGCCTTGTCCGCCCTGCGGAACGACGCTTCGATCTGGCGCAGCTCGACGGGCTCCTTGATCGACTGGTACTCGTAGAGGCCCCCGGCCGTCTCTTTCAGCCGGTCCGTGCCGAAGATCTTCACGAGCATGCTGAAGTCGGCGCTGTTGAGCATCCCGGGATCGAACCACACCTCGGTCAGGTGAAGCGCGTTCTGGATCCGGTCGAGCTCCTTCGGAAGGTTCGCGAACGGAAGGACGACGAACTCGAGGCCCGTTTCCCGGCGGGCCTTTTCGCTCACGGGAGTTTCCGGCGTCACGAAGACGTAGACCTTCTCCTTCGTCACGAGGGCCTTGGCGTAGAAGCTCGAGAGGAACGGCAGATGGTAGCCCCGGCAGTTCGTGACCCAGGCGATCGAGTCGAGCGCCGTGAGGTACATCGCCTGCTTCTCGTGGGTGAAGATGGCACGGGTCTTTTCGAGCGTGTCGCGGCCACGCCACTCACGGGGAACGAACTGCACTTCCTTCGGCGTTGGGAGCGGCTCGAAGCTCAGGTGCTGGGCGAGGTCGCCGGCCGCCAGGGGGACGGTTTCCGCGGCGTTCTCCGCCAGACGCTTCAGGTAGCCGAGCGTCGTGCGGTCTGCCTCGTAGCCGAGCTTCCGGAGCCCCAGACGCTTGACGTCGGCCGCGAGCTCGGCGGTCGTCGACGAGTCGCCGCCGACCTTCACGACCTCGACCTCCGCGGCGTCGACCTCGAGGTCCGCCTGCTCGTGGTAGCGACCGTCGACGTAGAGCCGGACGCGGCCGTTAATCGGGACCAGCACATCGGCCATCGAGCCGGTGAAGCCGGTGACGTAGTAGCGGTGGTTGTCCTGGAGCGGAACGTACTCGTTCAGGAACGGGTCGAAGCTCGAGACGTAAATGCCGTCGAGGCCCCGGTCGGCCATGATTTTTTTTAACTTCTGGATGTTGGAGGCGATAGTTTGATTTGATAGATCGAAGGCTTTTTTCATACAATAACTCCGTCCGAATACGTTACTCCCCTCCAAGATTCTTGGGAAGGTTTTTATGAAGATTCAAACCCCTGTCTACTACGGTGACTACCTGCAGCTCCCGAAGATCCTGAACGCCCAGGCGACCGAGAGCGGGAAGTACGGCAAACCGGCGCACGACGAAACGCTCTTCATTATCATCCACCAGGCCTACGAGCTCTGGTTCAAGCAGATCCTCCACGAGCTCGACTCGGTCCGGGAAATCCTGCAGCAGCCGTTCGTGCCGTCGACGCAGCTCTCGGTGGTGCAGGCCCGGATCGCGCGGGTCACGGCGATCCAGCAGATCCTGATCGACCAGATCACCGTCATGGAGACCATGACCACCCTCGACTTCATGGAGTTCCGCGACTTCCTGGTGCCGGCTTCGGGCTTCCAGAGCCTGCAGTTCCGGCTGATCGAGGCGACCCTCGGGATCAAGCCCGAGCACCGGATGGAGGTCGAGAAGCAGTTCTTCACGTCGCGGCTCAAGGCCGAAGACCGGGCCGTGCTCGAAGCGACCGAGGCGCGGGTCAGCGTCTTCGAGTTGATCGAGGCCTGGCTCGAGCGCATGCCTTTCGGCCACTTCGGCGACTTCGACTTCTGGGGGGAATACTCCCGGGCGGTCGAGAAGATGATCGCCCAGGACCGGCAGATCATCGCCACGAATCCGGTCCTCGACGAGCGCACCCGGACGATGGAGCTGAAGAACCTCGACCTCACCCGCGAGACCTTCGACACGCTCCTCGACGCGGGCCGCTTCGACGCCTGGAAGAAGGTCGGCAAGGTCAGGCTCTCCCAGCGGGGCCTCCTCTCCGCGGTCTTCATCTACCTCTACCGCGACTACCCGGCGCTCCAGATGCCGTTCCGGATCCTGAACTCGCTCGTCGAGGTGGACGAGAAGTTCACGACCTGGCGCTACCGGCACGCGATCATGGTCCAGCGGATCCTCGGCACGAAGATCGGAACCGGCGGCTCCTCGGGCCACGACTACCTGAAGTCGACGACCGAACGGAACCGCGCCTTCGTTGACTTTTTTAACCTCGCGACGTTCCTGATCCCGAAGGAGATGACGCCGAAGCTCCCGAAGGAAATCCGCGACCAGCTGGACATCGTCTATGACAACTTCCGACCCTAAGCGCTTTTACTCCCGGTTCCTCGAGGGCCATCCCGGAACGCTGCACTTCGCGGCGCACTCCCATCACTTCTGGCCCGACGTCACCCGGGAGGCGCATCTCGCCTACTGGGACGACTGCGCGCAGCTCTCCGACGAAAAGTGGGGCCGGATCTTCGGGACCGTCATCCCCGCGGCGCAGTCGCACGTCGCGCGACTCCTGAACCTTCGGGATCCGCGCCAGATCGTCTTCGCGCCGAACACGCACGAGCTCGCTGCGCGGATCCTCTCGCTCTTCTACGGCCGGCGCTCCCTGCGCGTCCTGACCACCGGGAGCGAGTTCCACTCCTGGCGCCGCCAGCTGAACCGGCTGGCGGAAGACCCGGCCGTCCGGGTCGACGTCGTTTCCACCGAAGCGCTCCTCTGGGACCGCGCCGCGTTCGTCGCCGCGCTCCGGACGCGGCTCGAAACCGCGCCCGACCTGTTCTTCGTGAGCCAGGTCTTCTTTGACTCTGGCCTCGCCCTCACCGACGACGAGCTCCGTACCCTCGCCGAGGCCTGCCCGGAGGAAACGGTCTTGGTCGTCGACGGCTACCACGGGTTCGGCGCCCTGCCCACGGACCTGTCCGGCCTCGAAGGTCGGATCTTCTACCTCGGCGGCGGCTACAAGTACGCCCAGGCCGGCGAAGGCGACGGATTTCTCGTGGTTCCGAAGGGAGACTGGCGACCGGCCTACACCGGTTGGTTCGCGGAGTTCGGCGAACTCTCGAGGCCCCCGGGGACGGAAACCGGCTACACGACCGACGGAATGGCCTTTATCGGGGCCACCCAGGACCCCTCCGGCCTCTATCGGTTTAACGCCGTCTGGGACCTCTTCCTTAAAGAAAACCTTACCGTCGCCGGGATCCATGAGTACGTTCTTAATCTCCAGAACCGGTTCCTCGGGTCCCTTCCGGAACGCTTCATCGAGGACAGCGGTCTAACCCCTCTGATTCCCGAAGAACTCACCTGGCACGGCCATTTCTTGACCTTCGAAGCGCCGAGCGAGGAGAGGGCCCGGACGCTGGAAGACGCCCTGAAGGCCCGGCGGATCATCATCGACCGGCGGGGGAAGCGGCTCCGGTTCGGCTTCGGCCTCTACCAAAACGAGACCGACGTCGGCCGACTTTGTGACCTGCTTCAGGGTCTGACCTAACCCCGGAATATTGAGGAAAAACCTTAAAGCTTTATGGCCGTTGTGCCGATAGACCCCCTAAGGAACTACAACAGTTGTTTAACTTTTTGAGGGATTTATGGGTGTTAAAATCGGGTCCGTCGTCATGGTTCTCATGATGTTCTTCATCGCCAAGATTTCGTTCGAAACGGCGATGGCGGAGAAGGTCCCGGAGCGCGCCGACGAACGATCCCCGGCGTCGATCGACCAGAGCTACAACGATCACATGAACAAGCGCTAGTTTTTTCCCCTCGCCCCGGCGTTCCTCGTTGTAAGAACCTCCCCCCCTGAAGTATTATTTTTCCTTTTAGCGCCCGGGCCTCCGGGCGGAGAAGGAATCACCGTGCGCCGATCTTTACCGCCGATCCCCGACGCCCTCGTCTTCGACCTCGACGGCACCCTCTGGAACGCCTGCGCGACCTGCGCCGACGCCTGGAGCGAGGGCCTCCCCGCCCTCGGCTACGACCGCCGATTGACGAAGGCCCAGCTCGAATCCGTCTGCGGGCTCCCGTTTCCCGATTGCGTCCGCCGCCTCTGCCCGGAGGTTTCGGAGGAGGCCCTTCCGGCGGTCATCGCGCGGCTCGAGGCCGTGGAACACTCGTTCCTCGAGCGCCGCGGAGGCGAGCTCTATCCGGACGTCGCCGAGGGCCTCCGCGAACTCGCGCGGCACCGCCCCCTCTACCTCGTGAGCAACTGCCAGGAAGCGTACCTGCGCCTCTTTCTCGCCCAGAGCGGGCTGGGGGACCTGTTCGAAGACTGGGAATGCCACGGCCGCACCGGACGCTCGAAGACCGAGAACCT
>JBILTI010000121.1:0-5815 GCA_044371595.1 Bacteriovoracaceae bacterium | reverse complement strand
GCTCCAGCTTTCCTATACGCAGCCGATCCCTGAGCTTCCCCGGGAGCTCCATTCGGTGCGGCTCAAGCGCTTCTTTTTCTATATGAAGCCGCAGGAGCAGCAGCGGCGCTTCCGCGACTGGTTCTCCCACTACCTCCTGGGCAAGGACCACGTGACCTTCGACTTCCTCGACAAGCTCGCGGTCCGCCTCGAGACGGTCCGGGTCGAGAACCCGGAGACGTACCTGCCGACACTCACGACGAAGGACTACGACCGGAAGGAGATGCGCGAGCTCATGGAGGTCTTCTCGAGCGGCTACCGGGGGACCGTGGTCGACACGGAGAAGGCCTGGAACGTGACGCTCATCCGCTACAGCAGGGCGAGCCGGTCCGGGGACACGGCCCTGAAGGACTACGGTCCGATCTTCGTCCTCGAGACGGTGCAGCCCCAGCAGACGAAGCACTTCTTCCTCGACCACCCGAAGCTCAAGGGCTTCTTCCGGCGGATCCTCATCCTCGACGACTCGCTCCTGATCGAGCTCGAGAAGGACCCGGTGGTCGAAGAGGCGTTCAAGATCGTAATGGGGGAAGTGGCGCAGGAGCTCGAGCAGCTCAAGGTAACGTTCATCGACGAGTGCACGCCGGATTCTTGCCTCGAGCTCCGGCTGCCCGACGTGAACCTCATCCCGATCGCCCGCAAGGGGAACGCGATCAAGCTCGACGCGGTCATCCACGCCGGGAAGGTGCCGGAGTCGTTTAACCTGAAGGGCTTTGTGGAGTTCGAGGTGAAGGTCGCGACGCCGAACGGAGTTTAGGACCTAGTTCAGCTCGATCCCGATGCCGAACTTCTTTCCCTCTTCCTGGAGGATCTTCTTGATCACGGCCAGCGGGTAGACGACGTTCACGACGCTCAGCTTGGTGTTGATGTCAATCTTGCACGCGTTGGTGCAGACGAAGTCGGCGGAGTAGGCCTCGAAGTTCTTGATCGGCGGCTTGTTCATGAACTCCGAATAGAAGCTCAGGAAATCCACAATTTTCTCCCGGAGCTTCGCATCCAGTTGCTCCTGCGAGTCTTTTTGGAGATTATAGGTGAAGAGCGATGTGTTCCGGGCCTTTCCGTTGAACGACAGTTTGATCACTCCCGTGGAGCGGATCTTCATCGTGTTCTGGAAACAGACGGGGCAGTACATGGTTCAAGTATAAAGGGATTTTGATGAATAATGAATACCGCGACATTATTTCCTTCGACGGCACGATCCTGAGGTGCCTCGTGCGCGAGACCGGAAGCGCCAAATGGTTGATCGTTACGCATGGGCTCGGCGAGCACCTCCTGCGGCACGAATACATCCTTAAGCTCTTCTCGGCGAACTACAACATCGCCATCTACGACCTCCGGGGCCACGGTCGCAGCGGCGGCCGGCGCGCCTGGGTCGAGGATTTCGGCGACTTCCTTAAGGACCTCCAGGCCGTCATCGACTACCTGCGGAAGGACTTCAGCATGACCGGCTACACGCTCTTTGGCCACTCCATGGGGGGCCTCATCACCGCCGCCTACCTTCAAAGCCTAACCACCCGCGAGGGCTACCCGGATAAGGTGTTCCTGAGTTCCCCGGCCGTCGCGGGCCCCGGGGTCCTGGGCCACGCCTTCAGCCTCGCCCCGGCCCTCCTCTTCGATGGCCTGAAGAAGTGTCCTACGGTTCCGCTCAAGGGGGTGCTGGACCT
Source organism: Bacteriovoracaceae bacterium (assembly GCA_044371595.1). Taxonomy (GTDB): domain Bacteria; phylum Bdellovibrionota; class Bacteriovoracia; order Bacteriovoracales; family Bacteriovoracaceae; genus Peredibacter. The sequence goes on along the minus strand of JBILTI010000121.1, from coordinate 4,115 downwards.
GAAGCGTCTATCGCACGACGGCCGGGTCTACGAGAGCTTCGTCAAGGACGAGTACAATCAGCTCGCGATCCACTCGAAGCTCTTCTTCGAGATCCTCCGCATGGGGCGGGAGGTCTTCTCGCGGCCCCTCCGGGCGGACTGTCCGCTCTTCGTCTCCATCGGAACCGCGGATGGGCTCGTCCACGCGAAGCTCATCATCAGCTACTTCACGAAGGTCGAGAAGTCGGCCCAGCTTAAGGTCATCGAGGGTGGCTACCACGAACTCCACAACGAGATCGAAAAGTACCGGGGACCCTACCTGAACTTCCTCCGACAATCGCTAACGGGCCTCTCCTTCGACGTATGACTCGAGCCGCCGGATCCGCTCGAGGGCCGGCGGATGCGAGTGGTAGAACCCCGAGTAGAGGCGGTCGGTCACGACCGGGCTGGCGTTCTCGCGGTAGAGCTTCAGGAGGCCCGAGATGAGGAACCGCGGATCGGTTTCCCGGGCCGCGTAGGCGTCGGCCTCGAACTCCCGGCGCCGGGAGATCCACGCGCCCACCGGACCTAGCCAGAAGGTATAGACTGAGAGCGCCTGCGTAAAGAGCAGGAACAGGACCCCCGGTGATACGGCGCGGATGAAGTGGCCCGCGTAGAACCAGTTCCGCTGCGCGAGCGCGCCCATGAGCCAGAAGCCGACGAAGGAGAGGACGAGCGACGCCGCGAGGGACTTGGGGATGTGCCGGAGCTTCATGTGCCCGAGCTCGTGGGCAAGGATCGCGAGGACTTCGCCCACCGCGAGGTCCTTCAGGAGCGTATCGAAGAAGACGACTCGCTTCTTCTTTCCGAAGCCGGTGAAGTAGGCGTTCCCGTGGGAACTCCGCTTCGAGGCGTCCATGACGAAGACTTCCCGCGCCGTGAAGCCCGCTTTTGCGACGAGCTCCTCGATGCCGCTCTTGAGCTCCGCGCCTTCGAGGGGCGTGAACTTGTTGAAGAGCGGCGCGATCACCGTCGGGTAGAACCAGACCAGGGCGAACTGGAAGCCCGTCAGGACGAGGAAGCTTACGACCCACCACCACGGTCCCGCGGTGACGAAGACGAAGAGCAGGGCGTAAAGCAGCGGAACGCCGAGCACGGCCCCGAGGGCGAGACCCTTCAGGCGGTCCACCACGAAGAGGCGCGGCGTCGAGCGGTTAAAGCCGAAGCGCTCCTCGAGGGAAAAGGTCTGGTAGACCGCCCAGGGAAGGTTCAGGACCATCTGGATCGCCGAGAAGGCGAGGAGGAAGGCGACCTCCTTGTGGACGTCGCCGAAGGGGATGGCGAGGTAGAGCTTCTCGGCGCCCCGGAACGGAAACCAGTACAGGAGGAGCGCCGCGTCCCAGAGGAGGCGCCACTGACCAAGTCGGAGCTTCGCGGTGGCGTAGGCGACCGCTTTCTGGTGATCCGCCAGGGTCAGGAAGCCCACGAACTCCCGCGGGACTTTGATGCTATGCCGTTCGAGGGTCGTCACCTGCCGCCTTGAAAGGTAGACTTCGAAGAGGTGGTTGACGATGATAAAAGAGATAAAGATCACTTGCGTGTAATACGAAAAAAGGTGCTCCATCTTGATCCTCGTTAAAACGTTCTTCGCCGCCAACCCGCTCCGGAACTACAGTTACCTCGTCGCCGAGAGCGAGACCGGCGAGGCCTGGGTCATCGACCCCTTCGCCGCGGGGCCCGTGATCGATTATATCAGAAAAAACGGCCTCGTCCTGAAGGGAATCTTGAACACGCACCAGCACTGGGACCACGTTCACGGTAACGCTCCCCTCCGCGACGCCTTCGGCGCCCCGGTCCACGAACTCAAAAGCTCTGACGCAATCCGGCTCTCCGATGACTACACCCTCGAGGCGCTCGCGACCCCGGGGCACACGTTAGACCACCAGGCCTTCCTGTGGAAAGAGCGCGGGATGCCCCGGGCGCTCTTTTCCGGAGACACGCTCTTCAACGCCGGCGTGGGGAACTGCCGCGGCGGCGGGGACGTCGATCTCCTGTTCGCCACCACCGAGCGGCTCCGCGGTCTTCCGCCGGAGACGGTGCTCTATCCGGGGCACGACTACCGGAGGCGGAACCTCGAGTTCGCGCTCTCGGTCGAGCCGGAGAACCGGCAGGTCGCCCGGCGGCTCCGGGAAATCGGAGACCGGAGCACGGAGGAGCTCGCCCCGGCGACGCTCGGGGAGGAGCTGGCCGTGAACCCGTTCCTCCGGCTCGATTTGGAAGAGCTTCGACAAATCGTCGGAACCGGGGAAGAACCTCTTTCCGAACCGGTGCGACTGAGGAGAGAATTGTTCAAACGTTTACGACAACTCCGAGATCAATGGTAAAAGGAAAAAACGCTATGGCGAAGACAACGAAGAAGACGACGAAAAAGACGACCCCGGCGACGAAGAAGGTAGCCGCGAAGAAGGCGACGGCGAAGAAGACCGTCGCGAAGAAGCCGGCGACGAAGAAGCTCGTCGCGAAGAAGGCGACGGCGAAGAAGTCCGTCGCGAAGAAGCCGGCGACGAAGAAGGTCGTCGCAAAGAAGGCGACGGCGAAGAAGTCCTCGGTGAAGACGGCCCCGGCCAAGAAACCCGCGCCGGAGAAGAAGCAGTCCGCGGCCGTGGTGAAGGCGCCGACGCTTAACCCGGGCGACCTCGCGCTGGACTTTACGCTCCTCGATCAAAACGGTAAGGAAGTTTCGCTCCGCGAATTCCGGGGCCGGAACGTCGTCGTCTACTTCTATCCCAAGGCGATGACCCCGGGCTGCACCGTGCAGGCGTGCGAGCTCCGGAACTCCGAGGGGAAGCTTCGGGACGCCGACATCGTGGTCCTCGGCATCAGCGCCGATCCGGTGAAGTCGCTGAAGAAGTTCGAGGAAAAGGAAAATCTAAACTTCACCCTGCTCTCCGATCCGGAGAAGACGGTGATCAAGTCCTACGGCGCCTGGGGGCCAAAGAAGTTTATGGGCCGCGAGTTCGACGGGATCCTCCGGCAGAGCTTTCTGATCGATAAAGAGGGAAAAATCGTCCACGTCATGCACAAGGTCGATACGAAGACCCACCACGACGACGTCCTGAGCTTCTTTAAGAATCGGTAACCACTTCCTCGAGCAGCACATCCAGGCGGAGCTCCGCCTGGAGTTTTGCAATCAATTCCTTAAGCACCGCTTTTCCCTCGATGGGCGTCCTCACGTCGATATCGCGGTAGGCGCCGCGGAGTGAATCTTCTACCGTAGAATAGAAGCAGACGCCTTCGTTCGCCTCGAAGGTAAAGTACACGAAGTAGGCGTCGTCCTTCGCGACCCGGAGACGCGTGTAGTAGAGTTTTTTGCTCTGCTGATAGGTGTGCGACATAGATTCCTTGACTAAGATCCGATTGGAATTAAGATATAAGATCAGGAAAGTCAAAAAATTTAAGAAGTTATGTCACGGAGGACGCTTTGAAAACGAGTTTGATACCACTGGCCATGTTATTGGTGTTGACCTCCTGCTCGTGGTATCGAGATCTTGAGCGGTCTCTCGTTCAGGATGAAGACAAGCAGTCCCGTCGCTCCCGCGCCGTTCCCCGCGAACAGTACGACCAGCTCCTCGTGAAATACGAAGAGCTGTCGAAGAAATACGAGCAGCTGAAGGAAAAGCCGAAGGACTCCTCCGGTTCTCTCGTCGACGAGCTTCAGCGCACGCAGGGTGAAAACTTCTCCGCCGGCGCTGCCAGCGCCGAGACGGAAACGGTGAACCTCTTTCCGGACGCGGGCGCCGCCGGCGGCGCGGCCCCGATCGCGGTCTCCGGCGACGTAGAGGCCCAGCTCGGCCTCTACCGTCGGGGCCTCGCCCTTAAGAACTCCAATCCGGGGGAAGCGACGAAGATCTTCCAGCAGCTCGAAGCCGAGGCGGTGGCACCGGTGAAGGTCCGCTCGAAGTTTCAGATCGGCGAACTGCTCCTCGCCCGGGGGCAGTACGACCTGGCCCTCCAGGTGTTCGAAGACATCATTAAGAAGCACGCCCACTCGGGGGTCGTCCTCGACGCCCTCCGGGGTGCCGTAGTGACTTCCGAGAAGCTCGGGATTCCGAACAAGCGAGACCAGTATGCGTCCATGCTTAACGACGTATTCGGCT
>JBILTI010000382.1:0-3024 GCA_044371595.1 Bacteriovoracaceae bacterium | reverse complement strand
GGTTCGGCGCGGTGAGCGGCGTCCCGCGGTTCGAGAGCTTCGCGGCGATCGTCGGCGCCTTCAGCGGAGCGCTTCCCGCGCCCACGCCTTGAACTTCTCTCCCCGGTCGACGTAGTTCTTGAACTGGTCGAACGACGGGAACGCCGGCGAGAAGACGAGGTTCCCCGTGAGGCCCCGCGCGAGCTCGAAGACCCGCTTGAGGTCCCCAGCGCGCTCGACGGCGAACTCTCCGGAGAGCTCCTCGTAGAGCCGGTCGGTCACGTCCCCGATGGTGAAGATCTTCGCGATCCGCCCCTTGAACGGCAGGAGGTCCGGGAGGAGCCGGTCCGATTCGTTCCGGAGCTTACCGCCGAGGATCAGATACAGCGGCGCCGGGGAGTCCTTGAACGCGCGAATCGCGGTGGTGGTCGCGAGGCCGTTCGTGGACTTCGCGTCGTTGTAGATCGAGAGGCCCTCTTTCTCGAGCACGAACTCGAGGCGGTGCGCCACCCCTGGGAACTCGTCGATGAAGTCCTGGAAGAGCGTCCGCAGGTCCGGGATTCCGAGGAGCCGGAGCACCTCGTAGGCGGCGTAGAAGTTCGCTTCATTGTGCTCGCCGCGGACCCGGGCCCTGGAGAAATCGAAGGCGCTCCGGAACTCCGCCGGCAGGGCGCCCTTCGTAAAGTAGTGCGCCCGAACCGGATACTTTTTCATTTCCTCGAGGTGCGGGTTCTCGGTTCCGATGATCAGGTCGTCGGCGGCGGTCATGTTCGTAAGGAGCCGGTACTTCGCGAGCGCGTAGTCGCGCACGCTCTCGTAGCGTTCGCTATGGTTCGGGAAGAGGTTCAGGTAGAGGCCGATCTTCGGGTGGAACTCGCGGATCGTCTCGAGCTGGAAGCTCGACACCTCGATCACCGCGACGTCGACCGGGTCCTCGCTCAGCGCGAGTTCGCAGTACGGCGTTCCGATGTTACCGCCGCAGAAGACTTTCTTGCCGGCCTTCGCGAGCGCCTCGGCGATCATCGTCGTCGTCGTGGTCTTTCCGTTCGTTCCGGTGATCGCGATCACGGGGACGTGCCGCGAATAGCGGAACGCGTACTCGATCTCCGAGATGATCGGAACACCTTTCTCCACGGCCCTCCGGAGGGCCGGGTGGGTGACCGGGATGCCCGGCGAAAGGACGATCTCGTCCATCTTGTGAAAATGTTGAGCGAAGTCCTCTTCCGAGAAGCAAGCGCAGGTCGTGCATATGCCCTCGAGGCCCTCGGTCTTCCACCAATCCCGGGCATCCCCCTTGTTGACGGCGTAGAGGTCCTGGTTATGCTTCTTCGCGAGCCGGAGCGCGGCCTTGCCGGACTTCCCCATGCCGAAGATCGCCACTTTATTTATCTTGTTCATAAGCTATGGTACCTTTCCGGGTGATGAACCACCGTGAACGTTTTCTCGCCGTAAGAGATTTCCTGAAACCATACCAGAGAATCTGGCAAAACGAAATCATGCTCACCTACCCGGGGCCCCTGGCGGATTACCCCGAGCCTTGGCTCGCGGACCTCCTGCGGTTCGAGTACAAGGCCGACGTCATCCGCCTGGAAAAGAAGGACGTTGCGGGCCTCGTCGCGGACCCGGAGCTCGCAGCGTTCTACCGCCGGATCGAAGAACTCTCCGCCCTGCCCCGGGCCCCGGCCTATCCCCCAATGCCGGAGGATCCGTGGACGTGGCTTCACATGATCCCGAAGAAGCAGCACGAGATCCGGCGCCTCGCCCCGCACGTGAACCACCTCCACCGGAGCCTCGGGATCGCCGACGTCATCGACATCGGCGGCGGGATCGGCCTCTTCGCCCAGACGCTCAACAACCCGTACCGGCTGCCGGTGATCAGCGTGGACATGAACGCCGAGTTTCAGCGGACCGGTCGCGCGCGCCACGAGCTGAACGCGCGGGACCCGGAGAACAAGGTCCGCTACAAGAACCTGAAGGTCGAGGACGGCGGCGAGTTCCGCGAGCTCCTCGGGGCGAACGTCCTGCCCGTGGGCCTTCACACCTGCGGACCGCTCGCCGTCGACATCATCAGGGCCGGCGCCGGCGCCCGCGTTCCGGGACTGGTGAACTTCGGCTGCTGCTATCAGACCCTCGACGATCGCCCGGGCCTCCAGAACATCTCCGCCTTCGCGCGGGGGAGCAACCCGCTCTGGCTCAACCAGTTCGCGCTGACCCTCTCCTGCCGGGCCCACCGGAAGATGAACGAAAAGACCTACGACTTCAAGCTCAAGGTAAAGCTCTACCGGTACGGGATCCACATCCTCCTCGCCGACTGCTACGGGCTTCCCGACGTCCTGACCCTGGGAAACACGCACCATTCGCTCTACGACCGGCCCTTCTCCGAATACGCGCTCGAGCAACTCCGCCGGTTGCCGGTGACCGTGGCCCAGTCCCCGGAGGAGCTCGACGCCTTCTTCGCGCAGGATTCGGTCCAGGTCACGATCCGCCGGATGCTCGCCGCGGGCCTCGTCCGGAACGCCCTCGGGCGCGTCCTCGAGCTCTACCTGATGCTCGACCGGGCGATCTTCCTCGAGGAGGCGGGCTACGACGTGAGCGTCGCCGAGTTCTTCGATGAGAGCGCGTCTCCCCGTAACATCGGCATCACGGCCATCCGCCGGCGCTAGCCGTCCTCTAGTTCAGGTGGAAGACTTCCCGCATCTCCTGGTTCAGGAGCTTCATCTTGTGGTCGATGTCCGGATGGTTTCGCTCGCTCGGATCGAGGAGATAGTTCTCTAGGCCCATCGGCTTGATCATCAGCTTCGTCTGCCAGATGTTGTCGTGGGCGATGTTGATGTCCTGCCGGTACTGGTAGAGGTCTAGGGTCTCTTTCTTGATGAAGTCCTGGATGGAGTTGAAGTAGTGGTCGTTGTAGATCTTCTTCCCGTTCTCGAGCCGCGTGTAGCCGCGGACGACGTAGTCGATGTAGACGACGTCGCATTCGAAGACCTCGAACATGTAGTTCAGGGCCTTGAGCGGAATAATCTCGCCGCAGGTCGCGACGTCGAG
>JBILTI010000412.1:0-2808 GCA_044371595.1 Bacteriovoracaceae bacterium | reverse complement strand
GACGCGTCGGGATACGTGTGGGTCGTGATGTGGGACTTGTCGAGATGCATGCTAACGGCCGCCTTCCCTTCCTTCCCCATCTCCCAGTTGCCGCCGCCCTTGAGGTCGGACATTAAGGTCATGGTGGAGGCGCCCACCGGCTCGTAGTCCTGGACGGTTTCGGAGAGGATGTTGGCCTCGATGATCTTGCAGACGTTCCGGGCGATCTGGCTGATGTTCTTCGCGCAGTACTTCGTGTGGATGTAGCTGATGTACTCCTGGCGCTGTTTATCGTTCATGGCGATGCAGAAGTCGTAGAAGTTGAACGACAAAATCTTCGTCAGATTATTAAACCCGGAAAGCTTAATCGTTTCCTGCATCTTGTTCATTAGCAGTCCCCCACAGAAAGTAAAGGCTGTTATAGGGAATCCAAGGGGATATGACAATAAAAAAAGGGCCCTGTGCAACAATCACAGGGCCAGGAAAGCGTCGAGATTAGATGAGGTTAAGAGACTTTACGGCGTCCCGCTCCCCGCGGAGTTCGTCGAGGGTGAGCTTAAACTTTTCCTGTCCGAATTCGTTGTGCTTGATACCTTCGATGACCTTCACCTTTCCGCCCTCAGTCCGGCACGGGTAGGAGAAGATGAGGCCCTTGTCGACCCCGTACTCGCCGTTCGAAGCGAGGCACATCGAGTAGGACTCGCCGGCCGGCGTCTCGGTCACGATGCTCCGGATCCCGTCGATGGCGGCGTTCGCGGCGGACGCGGCCGAGGAGAGGCCCCGGGCCTTGATGATCGCAGCTCCCCGCTGCTGCACGGTCTTGATGAAGTCGCCCTTCAGCCACTCGTGGTCGGCGATGACGTCGGTGACGTGCTTGCCGTTGATCTTCGCGTTGAAGAAGTCCGGATATTGGGTCGCAGAGTGGTTCCCCCAGATGGTCATGTTCTTGATCGCCGTGACGTCTACCTGCGCCTTGAGCGCAAGCTGCGCCTTCGCGCGATTCTCGTCGAGAGAGGTCATCGCGAAGAACCGGTCGGCCGGGATGCCCTTGGCGTTGTTCATCGCCACGAGGGAATTCGTGTTGCACGGGTTACCGACGACGAAGACGCGGACGTCGGAGGCGGAGGACTGCTCGATCGCCTTGGCCTGGGCGGTGAAGATTCCGCCGTTGATCTTAAGCAGGTCGGAGCGCTCCATCCCGTCTTTGCGCGGCATCGAACCGACGCAGATGACCCAGTTGGCGTCCTTAAAGGCGGTGTTTAGATCGGACGTCAGGACGATGTTCTTTAGGAGCGGGAACGCGCAGTCTTCGAGCTCCATGGCGACGCCCTTGAGCGCCGGGAGGGCCTGTTCGAGCTCGAGGAGCTGGAGTTCGACCTCCGTTTCCATCCCCAGCATCTGTCCGGAAGCGATCCGGAACAGAAGGGCGTATCCGATTTGTCCGGCCGCGCCCGTGACAGCGACTTTGACTCTTTTCTTGGCCACAAAAACCTCCACTAAGCGTGAGTTAAATATTGGGGTAATTATAGGGGAATCGACGGGGATTCTCACCTTTTATTCGTCCCGCCTAGACAAAATCTTGTTATGAAGCATAGTATAAAGCTTTAAAGAAAATTCAGCCAGAGGTAACCGTGGAGTCACCGAACAGATCAAACCAAGGCGGAGGCGGAGGCAGCCGGAGACGTCGCTCCCGCGGCGGCGGCAACCGGGGTGGAAACCGCGGCGGCAACGCCGGAGAATCCGCGAGGGGCCTCGGCGGAACTCCGCCGAGGCCCGCAACCGCGGGCACCAGTCGAGCTCGCGAAACCGGGGCCGCAGCAACCGGTCGCTGACCGTCAACCAGGTGCTCGTCAAGTACGACAACCTCCTCGAGCAGCACCTCCTTACGCGCCGGAAGTACTACGAGTATTTTAACCGCGTCGACGACCGCCAGCTGCACAAGCTCGAGAAGAACTTTTTCACGAGCATCGAGCACCTCCGTCGGTTCGAGACGAACCTCGAGCCCGCGCAGCGCGAGTCCCTCGAGAAGCACAAGACGGAGCGCTACAAGCTCGATCTCACCTACTCCAACAACCGGGGCTGGGACCCGGCCGAGATGACGAAGGTCGAGGTCGCGCCGGAAGAGGTCGAAGACCCGCACTTCAAGGAGTCGCAGAAGGAAGCCTTTGCGGAATACAAGGACGACACGGAGGAATCCGAGGGCTCCTACGAAGACTACCTTCGTCTGAAGGGCCAGCTCTAAGCGCAAAAAAAGGCCAGGTTACCCTGGCTTTTTTACTTAAACCTGTGTCCGCGCTTCCTAGATTCCGTCGGTGCCAGTGGCGCCGAACTGCGGGGCCGCGAGCGCTGGAGCGACCTCGCTGGCCTTCTCTTTCTTGGAAGGCTTGATGTTGTAGAGGTAGTTGTTCAGGGTCTCTTCCTGGTCCTTGAGGATCGCCGCCTTGAGCTCCTCGGCCGGGATGTCGAGGACTTCGGAAACTTTCCGGAGCATTTTCAGAGGGATGTTACAGAGCGCGCGCTCGACGTTCGAGATGAACTGACCGTTCTTATAACCGAGGAGATGCGAGAGCTCGGACTGTGAATAACCCTTCGGGTGATTCATTCTTTTCGTACGAATAAGCTGAGCAATGTTCTTAAAGCAACGCATGTGTTCTCCGGCTAGGTTGTGGCGAGATTCAAAATAATATTCATTTTTCCGAGAATGTCATTCACCATTCACAAAAAAATTACTATCTATTCTATCGGACCATTCACTCTGAATTTAACCGGGAAAATATTTTTTTATGAAGCTGATTTCGTGGAACGTCAACGGCATACGCTCTGTGTATA
>JBILTI010000120.1:0-5852 GCA_044371595.1 Bacteriovoracaceae bacterium | reverse complement strand
CGACGACCCGGCGCTTGCCGATGAACTTAGCGTCCTTTGGGAGGTCGTCCTTCGGAACGTCGAGGTCAACGGACTCGTCGACGGCGATCTCGTCGTTCTTCGTGCTCTTCCGGTGCTCCTTCATTGGAGACGGATTGAGCTCCTTCGTGGAGGTCGGTTTGATTTCAGGTTTGGGTTTTTCGCCTTTCAGACGGCGGATTTCGTCTTCTTTTTGGCGAAGCTTTTCCTGAAGCTCGGCAACTTATATAGACTTGTCGAGCGCGACCTTTGCCGTTTGCTTTAAAGTTTTTTTATCTGCCGTTGTTCCAGCCGTCTAGGAGGCCTTTCGCGAGATTTAGGAGGTCGTCGATGGCCATGAAGCAATTCTTACAGAAAAAGAACGGCAGGCGAAACAATATAAATGACATGCGGCCGTATAAAACACCGCCGTAGGAATGGACTTAACAACTTATTGAGCAATTACGCGGTCGCCCGGGGGCCCGCGCTAGCGGAGGTCCGCGGATTCCGTCGCTAGGATCTTCGCCTCGCCGGCGTCGAGGAGGACGAAGGATTGTTTCTCGTCGGTGGAGAGGGCGAAGGTGTCGGCCTTCACGACGGACATCCCCGGGATCTGCCCGGTGACCTTTGCGACGTGGTACGTCCGGACCCCCTGCGCGGAGATGAGCTTCAGGCTCCAGACCGGAGTCGCGAGCTGGTTTTCCATGAACGTCTTCTGCTCGGGGGTGAGCTTGTCGAGGATCAGCGAACTGCGGGTTGCCTCGAGGCGCTCGAAGAAGCGGGCGACCTTGCCCGCGGCGAGGACCCCGCCGTTCTGCTCAAGCCACTGGTCGTCCTTCCGGAGGAGCTTTAGCCGGAGGCCCCCGTCGCCGTAGATCTCGAGCGACTGGAGCGACTCGGCGTTGAGCGCCAGGACCTTCGATTCGACGAGCTGGGCGAGGTCGTAGCTCTCGAGCGCCATCTCGATCGGATCGATCTGGTAGATCTGGTCCTGGCCTGATAGCGACAGGTACGCGGAGTTATCGATCGGGTTGATGAGCCCCATCTTAATCTCGAAGTTCTTGTTCGCGGCGTTCGTGAAGAGGAGCGTCAGCGTGGGGTTATCGAGGGAGAAGCTCGTCACGTTGATCGGCTCGAGGCGGTGGAAATTGCGCACCCGGATGACGTTCAGGGCGTCGACGATCTTCGCGACGACGTCGCCCTTCACGCGGAGGGCCTGCGGCTCGAGCATCTGCCAGGGGCCCGCGAGGGCGCCGGCGGCGTCGGTGTTCTCGAAGAGGAAGTTTCCGTGTTTGTTCGTGAGCTTCAGGGCCCGGAGCCGCTGGAGCTCGGGCACGGGGACCGGGTTCGCGTAGATCTGCGCGACGTCGACCTCCGGCGTCTGCGACTCGAAGACTTCGGCGAAGAGGCTCAGGAAGAGCAGAACGAGGAAGAAGAAGGCGACGAGGACCGTGGATAGCGAGGGCCGGAGCATTGCTTTCATCGGGTCATTATACCGGCAATCTAGAGCCCAAGGGAATCATCTTCGTCCTCTTTCTTCACCTTTTTCTTCTCGACGATCGTCGGCTCGATCGACTTCAGGAAGTTCCGGAGCGTGTCCCGTTCGCCGGGGATCGCGAAGGCGAACTTGCACCGGAGCCGGTAGTCGGGTTTCGTGGTGCTGATGATCCGGCTCCGCATGGCGTAGTGGTGGCAGTAGGTGACGTCGGCGGTCATCATGAAGCTCTGGGGGATGAGGAACTCTACGGTGACGCTCTGGCCCTGGAGGAACTTTTCCTTGGTGAAGCTCAGGATCGACTCCATGTTGATGTCCGAGAGGAGCACGAAGCCGTAGGAGATCTTCGCGAGGTCCGGGGCCTGGCGCTGGTAGGGCCGCTCGAGGATCGGGTTCGGCTTTTTCGTATCGAGCCCCTGGAGCGTCTGTTCGGCGATGATCTCCTGCGCCTCGGTGAGGGCCTTGTTTTCGTCGGCGGCGTCCGCGAGGGCCGGATCCACCGGGTCGGCCGGCTTTGGCTCTTCGGCCTTCGATTCTTCGCTCACTTCCTCGAGGAGCGCCGCCATCGCGTCTTCCTCGCTCTGCGCGGGTTTCAGCGGGATCACGTTATCCGGGGCGCCAGGGGTCTTTAGGTTGTAGAACTTCTTGATGTCTTCGATGTAGAGGGGAACACCGGCGGCGTCGCATTCCTTGATCCGCCGTTCGATCGCCGACTCGATCTCGTCGCGGAGACCCCAGAGACGGACGGAGATTTTCTTAACTTCAACTGGGTGGCCGCTTTTATTGTAGATCATGCGTTTCTGAACCCCTCTCTTTGTTATTTTGACCCAGATCTAAATTTTGCGGAAGGGCGGAAAAAAAAGAAGCCGAGCCATTTGGTCATGATAGACCGATTGCGTAAGCCTTTTTTACCTCTTATGTAAGATTCGTCCTCAAATCTTACACTTGGAGTATAGAACTATTTTTCAGCTTAGGAGAGCGAATGAAAAAATTGTCCTTCGTGGGAGCTTTGAGTCTGGCGGTCTTCACAACTGCGGCGGTCGCCAAGATGGGCCCGGCGCTGTCCCCCCACGTCCCCGGTGAGGCACTGGTTAAGGTAAAACCCGGGCTCACGGGCCGCTTCCTGGCAAAGAAATCGCTCCTCGGAGCGGAGGTTAAGGACGAACTCCGGCTTGTTGCGGGGAACTACTTTCTCCTGAAGTCCACGGCGAAGTCGACGGCGTCGCTCGTCTCCCAGCTCGAGGCCCTGCCGGAGGTGATCTTCGCCGAGCCCAATTACATTTATAAGACCGAGGCCCTGACGGCGACCGGGGCCCCCGCTGACCCGCTGTACGAGAAGCTCTGGGGGCTCCGGAACACGGGCGCCAACGAACCCGACCGGAGCGGCGGAACGTCCACCACACCCGGGGTCGCCGGCGCCGACGTCGCTGCGGAGAAGGCCTGGGCCATCACGCGGGGGTCGAATAAGATCGTCGTCGCAATCATCGACACAGGCATCGACTACCGGCATCCGGACCTTGAGAAGAACCTTTGGGTTAACATGATGGAGATCCCGGGGAACCAGGTCGACGACGACCAGAACGGGTACGTCGACGACGTCTACGGGTGGAACGCGGAGGGAAACCACGGAGATCCGATGGACGGTAACGCCCACGGGACCCACTGCGCCGGCACCATCGGCGCCGAACATAACAACGGCCAGGGGGTCGCCGGGGTGATGGCGGACGTGGCCCTCATGGGCGTCAAGTTCCTCTCCGACACCGGCTCGGGAACGCTGGCGGACGCCGTCGAGGCGATCGACTACGCTACTCGGATGAACGTCGACGTCATGTCCAACTCCTGGGGCGGCGGAGGCTTCTCGCAGGCCCTCTTCGACGCCATCACGGCTGCGAAGGACAAGGGCATCGTCTTCGTCGCCGCCGCCGGAAACGATTCGAACAACAACGACAACCGGGCGTCCTATCCGGCGAGCTATCAGATCGACAACGTGATCAGCGTCGCCTCCCACACGGCGCAGGACGTCCTCTCGTCCTTCTCGAACTTCGGCCGCCGCACGGTGCACGTCGCGGCTCCGGGGACGAACATCCTTTCGACCGTTCCGAACGGTCAGTACAAGGTCTTCTCCGGCACGTCCATGGCGACGCCGCACGTCTCCGGCCTCGTGGGACTGCTCCTGGCCGAGACGGGCCGGCTCCCGGTCCTCGAACTCCGCGAGCGCCTCATGGCGACCACGGTTCCCGGCGCGGGCTACCGGCAGACGACCGCGGCCCAGGGCCGGGTGAACGCCTACAACTTCGTCACCGACACGCGGATCCCGCGGCCCGGCCCGGAGGAGAGCGCTTGGCGGACGGAGACCCTCGTCGAGGCCTTCGAGACGGCGCATCCGTACGCCGATAACACGCGGCTTTCGAAGACCTACCACTTTCCCGGGGCGAAGTACGTGAAGCTCGTGATCGAGCGCTACGAGATCGAAAACGGCTACGACTTCCTGACGATCAAGGACGGGAAGGGAGCGACGATCGAACGGCTCACCGGCGCGGGCCAGCGGTACGAGACGGACTATACGGATACCGATACGGTTACGGTGGAGTTCGCATCGGACTCGACGCAGACGCGCTGGGGAGTCCTGATCCGGGAAGTGAAGGTCGTTTACTAATAGAAATTAAAAGGGCCCACATTCGTGGGCCCGTAACTTTTTATGGTTAAATTTATACTACAATTATTTGTAGTATTTACGTAAAAACTTAGAAAGTCCCATCTTGTCGAGCGTCTTGATCGTCGACGTCGCGAGCTTCAGACGGATGGTTTGGCCGGATTCCGGATCGAAGACTTTCTTAGTCTTCAGGTTCGGCTGCTTAAAGGTCCGTGTCTTGATGTTCGAGTGAGACACCTTATGGTTTGCCTGACGGCTTTTTCCAGTGAGATCGCATTGACGTGCCATAATCATTTCCTTGTCGTTAGTCTTATGATGTAAAGTTCCAAGAATCTATCCGGAATGAAGCTCCTTGGCAAGTCTAAACCTGAAGAATCTTGTGGACTTACCCGTCTCTGAGTTTCATACTCTCTCCAATCAAATTTTCCATTCTAAAAGGCGGTCGTTTCATGTCACTTAAGCCCTTGAATATTAAATCAAAACTTCTTTCAGCCCCGACTTCTGAACCGCGCTATCCGGTGGTTATAAAAGACACGAAACAGAAGGAAGTGAAGCTCGCGAATCCGAAGGCCGTCCGCTCGCTTATCGCGCTGATGGACCTCTCGGCGGTCAACGGAGGCGCGGCCTGCCACTGGGGCGGACCGTCGGCGATGACCGAAACCTGGACCGCCCTGCACGGGATTATGTTTAAGGAAAAGAACTGGTTCGAGCGCTATAACTTCGTCAACGACATCGGCCACGCGGAGAACGGCATCTACGCGCTCCGGACGGTCCTCGGCTACGGCGACCTCACTCTCGAGGCCCTCAGCGGCTTCCGGTCGATGGACTCGAAGCTTACGGGCCATGGCGAATCACACCTCTATCCCGAGGGCGTTCTCCTCTCGAACGGGCCTCTCGGCTCGGCCTTCCCGCAGGCACAGGGACTCGCTGTCGCGGACAAGCTCGCCGGTAACAACCGCGTGACCATCGTCTCGCTCTCCGACGGCGCCTCGTTCGAGGGCGAAGCGAAGGAGGCCTTCGCGGCGATCCCGGGCCTCGCCCTGAAGGGGCTCACCAATCCGTTCATCCTCCTCGTCTCCGATAACAACACGAAGCTCGGGGGACGGATCGACAAGGACTCGTTCTCCATGCAGCCGACCTACGAGTCCCTCGCCACTCAGGGCTGGGAGGTAATAAAGGTCGACAACGGCCACGACCTCGAGAAGATGTACCAGGTCCTCGAGAAGGCACTCAAGACCGCGGAGAAGAACTCTACGAAGCCGGTCTGCGTCTGGATCAAGACCGTGAAGGGGTACGGGGTTAAGGCGACCGCTGAGTCAGCGTCCGGGGGCCACGGCTTCCCCCTCAAGGCCCACGACGAGGCGATCCACGCGTTCCTGAAGGAACTCTGGGGCGACCAGGAAGTGCCGGCCGAGCTAACGAGCTGGGCGAAGGACCTCACGGTGAAGCCGGCGAAGACCGACGGCGCCGGGGGCCCGAAAAAGGACAAGATCCAGGTCGGCGTGGCGAAGGCGCTCGCGAAGGCGGCCCGGGACGGGTGTCCCGTGTTCTCCGTCACCTCGGACCTCCAGGGGTCGACCGGCGTCAAGGCCTTCCACACCGAGTTCCCCGATCGCTACATCGACGTCGGCGTGGCCGAGTCGAACATGGTCTCGACCGCCGTCGGCATGTCGAAGGCGGGCTTCATCCCGGTCGTCGACACGTTCG
>JBILTI010000119.1:0-5866 GCA_044371595.1 Bacteriovoracaceae bacterium | reverse complement strand
GGCGTCCTGAAGTTCGACCAGACCCGCTTCGTCGTCCTCGACGAGGCCGACGAGATGCTCGACATGGGCGTCTTCGACGATGTCACGGCCATCATCGCCGCCGTCCCCGAAAAGAAGATCTGGATGTTCTCCGCGACGCTCCCGGGGCCGATCGCCGACCTCGTTAACAAGGAGTTCTCGAACCCGGTCACCGTCCGGGTCACGAAAAAGGTCCTCACCGCCGACTCGGTCGAGCAGAAGGCCGTCGTCGTCCGCCGGGAGAACTCGATCGAGGCCCTCTGCCGGTACATGGACTATTCCGACGCGATGTACGCGATCATCTTCACTAAGACGAAGATCGGCGCGAAGGAGCTCACCGACGAACTGAACGCCCGCGGGTACCCGACCGACGCGCTCCACGGAGACATGGACCAGGTGTCCCGGGACATGACGATGAAGAAGTTCAAGGAAAAGAAGATCAACCTCCTCGTCTGCACCGACGTCGCGGCCCGGGGGATCGACGTGAACAACCTCACGCACGTGATCAACTTCGGCCTTCCCCAGGATAACGAGTCCTACGTTCACCGGATCGGCCGTACCGGGCGCGGCGGCTCCAAGGGTATCTCGCTCTCGATCATCGAGCCCTCCGAGCAGGGCCGCGTCGGTCAGATCGAGCGGCTTACGAAGGCGAAGATCGAGCGCATCCAGCTTCCGCGGGTGAGCGAGATCCGCGAGAAGATCCTCGAAAAGTCGCTCAAGCGCTTCACCGACCACATCGCTTCGTTCCACGACGAAGACGTCCTCCACTACGACGCCTTCAAGGCGAAGTTCGACGCCCTCGATAAAGAGGACATTGTGAAGGGGATCTACGGCTTCATGTTCGAGAACACCCTGAAGCGCTACCAGAAGGCGCAGGAGATCGACGTCGCCGCCCGCCTGGGCGACCGGCCGCAGGGCGTCCGCGTCTCGACCGGGATGCAGAAGTTCTTCATTAACCTCGGAACGATGGACGGCGCGGGCCCCGGCGAACTTCTGAAGTTCGTGGCCACGGCCGCGGGCATCTCGGGCCGCAACATCGGCCGGATCGAGACGAAGGAAAAGTTTGCCTTCTTCGAGGTTTCCTCCGAGTTCACCGACGCCGTCATGAACCTCAAGGGTGAAATGTTCGGGGGCCGTCGGGTCGCGATCGAACTCGCTACGGCACCGGTTCCGGGCGCCGGCGGCGCAGGCCGCGGCTTCGGTGGTGGGGGCGGTTATCGGGGCGGAAGCCGCGGCACCTACGGCGGTGGCGGCGGCAAGAGCTTTAACCGGGGCCCTCGCTACTAAGCCGGAGAGGAAAATAATTCCTTCATCATATTAGGTACTTGTAGCAACATGCTTCCCATGTCAAACTGGAATAACACACCAAAGTAGACATGGGCAGCGGTTGCCCAAAATACAGGATGTATTTTGCGTGGAATTTAGAATGAATCAGCCAGCTCAAGACGAGTTCGAAGAAGTCGAATCTCCCTTCGCGACAAAAGCTCCTGAAACCGTATCTCCGGCCCGAGAGCGGCTGCGCACCCGGAAGAACGTCTTCAACCGTCCGTTCGCGACGGATTCCACGAACGCCCCGACGTACTACGAGCCGGCGGCCACCCGCCGCGCGATCGGCACCGCTGATAACACCGAACTGATCGAACGTCGCAAGAGCGCGCTTCACGAGACGCAGATCGAGTACCTCGAGGACGAGGCGCCGGAGGAAGAAGAGGAAGAGGTCGAAAAGCGGCCTTCCCGCTCACCCTCCACCGTGGCAAAGAAAAAAAACAAGCCTCGGAAAAACGTCCTCGCCAAGATCAGCTGGGCGGCCGTCGGGGTCCTCGTCCTCCGGCTGATCTTCATGGACCGCGGGGTCTGGGACTACTTCTCGACCGAGGAGGAGATCCGCGAGAAGCGGGACGAGCTGCGGTCGATCCAGATCGAGAACCGGGAGATCCAAACCGAGGTGACCCGGATCCAGCTCGACCGGAACTACCAGAAGCAGCTCGCGAAGGAGCACCTCGGGGTGATCGCGGCCGACGAATTCCTGATCCTCTTCGCCGGTGAAACCCCGGAGCCGTCGGTCCCCGACACGACCCTCTAGTTCGACCGGGTTCCTTCCCGACGGATCTGCGCTTCCGTATCCTTGAGGGAAAGGTCGGCCTTCCACGTCAGCACGTCGCCGGTTTTGAGCCGCTGCGCGATCGCCGAGCTCGACTTCATCTCGAGCACGTGCCGCGCCCAGACCCCGCGGGCCCGGGGGATCAGTTCGGGGTTCACTCGGCCCACGTAGTGGGGGAGGCGGCGGACGACGTCCGTGATTTTCAGGTCGCGGTCGAGGTAGAAGAGGTCCAGATCGAAGTACGTGTCGGGCATCCAGAAGTGGCGCTCGTCCTCGTCGAGGTAGAAGAAGAGCACCCCCTCGTCGTCGTCGAAGTCGCCGGGGCGTGTCCCCGAGAGGCCCCGCTCCTGCTCCTCCGGGGAAAGCGCCAGCGTCGTTTCGATCGTCTCGCCGGAAGGAGTAACCAGCTCAATCTTTCGCGTCGTCCGACCGCTCCGTGACTCACTCTGGCAAGCGGCGAGGGTGAAAAGCAGGACGAAGGCGAGCAGTTTTCTCATGAAGTTTATCTCGTAATCGGTTATGATTTCAGGGTCTTCACTAGAGATACGATAGGAGCCCTCAAATGTCATCGGTTAAAAATCTCCCCGGTTCTATGCGCACCCACCACTGCGGCGAGCTCCGCGATAGCGACATCGGCAAGACCGTCACGCTCTGCGGTTGGATGAACAAGTACCGGAACCTCGGTAGCCTGCACTTCATCGACCTTCGGGATAAGTACGGGGTCACCCAGCTCGGCTTCGAGGCCTTCGCCGGCGACGTCAACGAGCTCCGGAAGTTCTCCCTCGAGTCCGTGCTGCTCGCGACCGGCAAGGTCGTCGCCCGGCCCGAGTCCGCGCGGAACCCGAACATGGCGACGGGCCTGGTCGAAGTCCAGGTCGCCGAGATCCGCCTGCTCTCGCTCGCCGAGGAAGTGCCGTTCCTCCCGCACGGGATGGTGCCGGCGACGGAAGACCTCCGGCTCCGCTACCGCTACCTCGATCTCCGGTCGAAGAAGCTCCAGGACATCCTGACGCTCCGGTCGGAGTCGACCAAGAAGGCCCGGCTCTCGCTCTACGAGATCGGCTTCAACGAGGTCGAGACGCCGATCCTCTATAAGACTACGCCCGAGGGCGCCCGCGACTACATCGTCCCGTCGCGCGTGCATCCGGGGAAGGTCTACGCGCTCCCGCAGTCGCCGCAGACTCTGAAGCAGCTCCTCATGATCGCGAACACCGACAAGTACTTCCAGATCTGTCGCTGCTTCCGCGACGAGGACCTCCGTGCGGACCGCCAGCCGGAGTTCACGCAGATCGACATCGAGGTCTCGTTCCCGACCCTCGAATACATGAAGAACCTCGCGACGCACGTCGTGAAGCGCGTCTTCGGACTCCCCGAAGACTTCCAGATGCTTTCGATCTCCTACGACGAGGTCATGCGCGACTACGGCTCCGATAAACCCGACGTGCGCTTCGGCCTGAAGCAGCTCGACGTCACGGACCTCTTCCGCGGCTCCGCCTTCGGAACCTTCGCCGAGGTGGCCGGGACCTGCGACGGCCTGGTGAAGGCGATGTTCGTCCCGGCGTCGACAGGGACCCTCGCCCGGAAGGACATCGACCTCCTCGTGGAGGTCGTGAAGCCCTACGGCGGCAAAGGGGTCGCCTGGTTCAAGGTCGAAAACGGCCAGGCGACCGGGGGCATTTCGAAGTTCGTCGACGCGAACCTCCTGGCCTCGCTTTATCAGCGGTCACCCGAGAAGGGCGATGGGCTGTGGTTCTTCTGCGCGGACAAGAACTTCAACGTTACGCACGACTGCGCCGACGCCCTCCGGCGGCATTTCGGGAAGCATTTCAATCTCATCGACCACGACAAGTACGCGTTCCTCTGGGTCTACGACTTCCCGCTCTTCGACTACGACGCCGAGGCCAACACCCTGGGCGCCAAGCACCATCCGTTCACGCGGCCGAAGGACGAGGACATGGAGCTCTACTATTCGAACGACAAGTCGAAGGTAAAAGACGTCAAGGCCTACGCCTACGACATCGTCTGTAACGGTTACGAGATCGGCGGCGGCTCGCTGCGGATCTTTGATAACCAACAGCAGTCGCGGATGTTCGAACTCCTTGGCTTTACCCCGGAAGACGCCCAACACCAGTTCGGCTTCTTCATCGAGGCCCTGAAATACGGAACGCCGCCGCACGCGGGCATGGCCTTCGGCATGGACCGGATCATCATGCTCCTCGCGAAGACCGATTCGATCCGCGACGTGATCGCGTTCCCGAAGACCGCGTCGGCGACGGACCTCATGGCGAGTTCGCCTTCGAGGCCAAGCGACGCGCAGACGCGCGAGCTCGGCTTCCGGTGGCTCACGGACTCAAGGGATTAGATGGCCTACATCCTTGTCGTCGACGACGAAGCCGATATCCGCGAGATCTTCGAACTGATCCTAAAGCGATCGTTCTCGCTCGACGTCGTTCTCGCCGGTTCGGGTAGCGAGGCGATCAACGTCATCCGAACCCGCGGCGTCCCGAAGCTCGTGATCTCCGACCTGAACATGGCCGACGGCGACGGGATCTACCTCTTCACGACCATGCGCGAGAGCCGCTGGAACGTTCCGTTTGTCATCTGTTCGACGAACGCTAAGGACGTTAAGAAGCGATTCCCGGAGATGTTCGGGGCGATCGAGAAGCCTGACATTATCGGCCCCACGATCCAGCTCGTCGATTCGATCTTGAAGCAGCCGGCGGTGCAGGAAGTGTTCGCCCCGATCCGGATCTCCTTCCTCATGCGCCTCGGGAGCACGAACTACGACCTCTACATGCGGCTCTCCGACTCGAACTACGTCAAGGTTCTGATCGCGGGAGATGCCTTCGTCGCCGCCGACGTCGAGCGGTTCGCGTCGAAGAACGTCGAGCACCTCTACCTCACGACTTCCGATGCGGATTCGTTCATCCGGGCGTTCGAGAAGAACCTCTTGATGGTTTCGCAGACGGCGACGTCGACCGAGGACCTGACTGGGATCACGCTCGCGTCGCTCGAAACCGTCGAGCGCATCTCCCGCTATCTCGGCTGGACCTCGGAGGTCCTCGAGGCCGCTCGCCACGCGGTAGGGCAGGCGTTAAAGACCGTGAGCCTCGAGCCCGCCCTCTTTAAGCTCTTTAAGCAGCGCCTGAGCAACAGCGGAACGCGCTACGCTCACCACGTAAGTACGCTCGCCCTCCTCGCCTGCGCCTTCTGCTACCGGCTCGGCTGGGTGAGCGATTCGACGCAGATGAAGCTGGGCCTAGCGGCCCTCCTCCACGACCTCACCGTCGACGACGAGATCTACGAGGACATTCTCCTGTGGAACCAGGCCGCGGCGGACCTCGGGGATAAGACCCCCGAAGTCGTGAAGTATCGGAACCACCCGTCCGAAGCGGCGAACCTCGTCCTCGGGATGAAGAACCTTCCGCCGGACGTCGACCAGATCATTCTCCAGCACCACGAGATGAAAGACGGCTCGGGCTTTCCCCGGGGCCTCAACGCCTCCCGGATCTCGCCAATGGCGGCGGTCTTCATCATCGTCGAGGACCTCATCAATTTCACGGCCGACGCCGAGGATCTGAAGATCCGGATCCAGCAGTTTTTGAAGGTCAAGGAGAGTAAGTATAACTCCGGGAACTTCCGGAAGGTGTTCGAGGCGATCCGCGAAGCGGCGACCGAGGCCTAGGCCGCTTCCCGGACGTCGGCGGAGAACGCCGGTGCCGGCTTCGTCCGGCGGGCGAGGAGCTC
>JBILTI010000118.1:0-5875 GCA_044371595.1 Bacteriovoracaceae bacterium | reverse complement strand
GAGCGCCGTCTCCTGGCGGCAGACGAGGTCGTTGCAGAGCACCTGCACACTCTGGGCGCTCGGCACCGTCTCGACCGTGAGCCGCTTCTCGTCGACCTGGTCTCTGAGCCCCGCGAGGTTCTTCAGCACGAAGGCCATGATGTAGCGGTTGTTCAGGTACGGCGTGAGCATCCGGTAGTCGAGCGTGTCGCCTCCCCAGGAGCAGAAGGCGCGGAAGTTCCGGATCGCGAGGTCGAACTCGCGCGAGCGCGCGGCCCGGGACTCGGAGCGCGCCCGGAGGCCTTCCGGAACGAACGGCGATTCCGCGACCGCGGGGACGACGTCCGGGGCCGGGGCCTCGTAGTATTTCTGGAGGGCGCGGTCGATCGTCCGCCGGGCGAAGATCGTGACGTTGCTCGAGCAGTAGCGCCGGACGAGGTTCGCCTTCAACCGGAGGAAGTCGGCCTCGGGGACGTCGAGCTTCCGCGCGTAGGCGCCGATCGCCTTGATCGCCGTGTCGAGGCCGATGTACTGGAGGGTCGCGGCGACGCTCCGCTGGGCCTGCCGCTCGTGCCAGAGCGACGCGTAGGTCGGGGCACCGAGGAAGCCGCAGGAGTTCACGAGGGCCTCGCCGGCGAGGTAGGTCGCGTGGTAGAGCCGCGCCTTCTTGTTCTCCCCGAGCTGCGAGCGGTCGTAGATGTCGCTGAAGATGAACCGCAGCGGGTCGCTCTGGAGGGCCTCGTCGGCCTCGCCCAGGAGAATCCCCTCCACCGGCACGAGCGCGTGGGCGGAGAGGACAACGAAGAAGATAAAGAACCCGAGCAGTTTTGTCGTCATGCGTTTGATATCTTTTTAAACTTATCGGAAAAACTTTCGATAGGTTTACTATGAAAGTCGTCCTCCTGATCTTCCTCCTCATCGCCGGGGCCGCGCGCGGCCACGAGCGGCCTCTGGGGCCCGCGGCCGGGACCGTCGGCGGCGTGGCGAGCGAGGACCTGAAGCGCCGGCGCGGGGAACTCGTGCCGCCCCCCGAGGCCTTCGACCTCGAGGAGCGCGACCGGGTTACGGTGAGCGAGCTCCGGGGCCAGCTCCGGGACCTCCGGCGGGTCAAGTACTACCTAGTGAACGGCGACCTCCGCCGCGCCCGCGCTCACCTCGCGAGCCTGTCGCACACGCAGACCCGGCTCCGGCCCGTCGTCCACCGCTACCTCGCGATCCTGGCGTTCGTCGAGAGCGACTTCGCCCGGGCCCTCGCGCACCTCTCGATCCCCGAACTGCAGCAGATCCCGCAGTTCGGAAAGATCTGCCTCCTGAAGGTCCTGGCGCAGCTCGTGCTCTCGGAGACGCGCGACCTCGAAGCCTCCTGGTCGCGTTGCCAGGCGGAGAACGTCGGAAACTTCCGCGAGCGGAACCTCGTCTGGCTCGAGACGCTGATCCAGCTCAAGACGGCGCCGAGGCCCGGCGTGACCGAGGCGCCGCTCGCGGCCCGACTGGCGCTCCTGGGCACCGACGACCTGAAGACGCTCATGAAGCTCGCCCTCTACCTGAACCAGGAGAAGCTCGTCGCCGACCAGATTCCCGAGCTCGACGCGGACCAGCTCCGCGACCCGGAGGTCCGCGAGCTCGCGGGCCAGGTCCTGTTCCGGACCGGGGCCCTCGCGAAGGCTTACCGCTTCGTCGAGGACCTGCCGTCCCCGAACGCCGAGAACATAAAGGGGAACCTCTACGTGCTCCGGGGGAAGTACGAGCTCGCCTACGCGCAGTTCAAGCTCGCCCTCGAGCAGAAGCAGAACTCGCAGAACGCGCTCGAGCGGCTCCTGCCGCTCGCGTGGCTCCTCGGCGACTGGGCCGGGGGCGTGACCTACGCTGAGCGCGTGATCGCGGGCCCGCAGACGCTCGTCAACAAGCTCACGATGCTCGCCGCCTTCGCCATGCAGAAGGGCGACTACGACCGGACCACGGAGATCCTCGAGACGATCAACCGCCGCTCCGAGAAGGGCGCGGAGATCGACGTGACCCAGGTCGCGATGTTCACCGCGCTGATGCAGAACCGGCCGGACGTCGCCCGGCGGAACGCCGTCGAGAGCTGCGGCCGGTACGATCTCGTGAGCTGCTGGACGGCCTTCCAGCTGGGCCAGTGGGACGCGTTCCCGCTTACGCTCCGGCGCGAGGAGCCGCTGCCGGAGCGCCGCGAGTGGGAGACGCTCGCCGCCGCGGACACCGGCGCCCCGCTGACCGAGACGAACTTCGTAAACCAGCTCGACATAGAAGAACTCGATGACAGACTCATCCGCCTCGTCCCCGCGCCCTAGGCTCGTCTTCCTCCACGGCCTGAACAACAACGCCGCGGGCTTCGGGCCGCTCCTTGACCACTTCCGGGCCCGAGGCCACGCCGTGGACTTCGTCGTCCTCCCGGGCCACGGCGCCGACCGCGGCGAGGCGCCGACCCTGGACCGGGCCCTCGCGGTCTTCGCCGCGCGGATGGAGCGCTACCGGGGCGTCCCGTTCCGGGCCGTGGCCTTCTCGCACGGCGCGCTCTACCTGCAACTCTGGCTCGCCTGCGCCCCGGGGTTCGGCCCCGAGCGGCAGGTGCTCCTCGCCCCGGCGCTCTTCGTCCGCCGGCAGCACCTGCTCGAGGCCCTCCTCGCCGTCCTCCCGGGGGCCTTCCGGATCAAGAGCCTCTCGCCCCGGCGCTTCCGCCGCTTCGAGCTCCTGAGCGCCCGCGAGTACGACGTCCTGGTCCGGGGGCTCCTCCGCTACCAGCGCGCGGGGCCGCCGCCGTTTCCGGCGCCTACGCTCGCGCTGATCGACCCGCGCGACGAGCTCGTCGACGCGGCCCTGCTCCGCGCGCGATTCCCTGAGACCGTCCTCGTCCCGCGGCCAGAGCTGCGGGGCCTCGGGGCGCACCACATCCTGTTCCACCCGGACTACTTCCCCGGCGACGGCTGGGCGGCCTTCACGCGCCGGCTCGACGACTTCCTCGCGGGGTGAGCGCGGGCCCTAGTGCTGGGGCCGGAACTCCTTCCCGTCGAATTGGAAGACGACGTCCTTCTCCTCGTACTTCGTCTTGAGGTTCACGGGCCGGCGCCAGATCGCGTAGAGGTTCCGGAGCGTCTCATTGGCGAAGTTCACGTCGAGGTCGACGCCGTAGTGGACGTGCGTGAGGAGGAGCTCCTTCCGGTTCATGTAGTTCCCGTCCTCGACCTCGATGATCGGCTGGCCGAAGTTCGTGAGCTGCGACAGGAGCTTCTGCTTGATCGCGAGGAAGTCCTTCGTGTCAATCTCGAAGCGGCCCGTCCGCGGGTTGTACTTGTAGGTGAAGAGCTGCTGCCGCTCGCAGAAGTCCGGCGTCAGGAACTCGTCGATGAACGAGATGTCGTTGTGCGAGCGGCGCACCTCGAAGATCTTCTCCCGGCCCTTCATGAGCTTACGGTCCCAGCGGAGCTTCTCGCGCATGTCCGTGCACTCGTTGTATTCCTTGCCGAACATCCCGCGGTCCCAGCGGTACTCGATGTCGCGCATGAGCTCGATGCCGATCTTGTAGGGGTTGATGTTCTGCTTCGACATGTACATGACGCCGGCGTGCTTGTCGGCGAAGTCGACGATCTCCGACGCGTCGAGGGCCCGGCGGGTCATGATCGTCGAGTGCCAGTAGCTCGCCCAGCCCTCGTTCATGATCTTCGTGAGCCGCTGCGGGAGGAAGTAGTAGGCCTCCTCGCGGAGGATGCCGATGATGTCGGCCTGCCACTCCTCGATCGGGGCGTAGGAGATGAGGTAGCCAAGGACGTCGCGGGTCCGGTGCGCAATGGGCCGCTCGGCACCGCCGACGTCGTCGTCCTTCTTCACGTCCTCCTTCCGTGTCTGCCGGGCCTTCGTGCGCATGAACGACTTGAGCGCGGCCGACCGGTCGTCGATCAGGTAGCCGTCGTCCTCGCTCTCCTCGCGCTGCTGGACGGCCTGCTCGTGCCGGTGGCGCTTGAGCGAGCTCGTCTCGAAGAGCTCGTTGATGTCGAGGAGGTTCTCGAGCGACAGGACCTTGTCGATGAACGTCTCGACGGCGTCGGCACCGTAGCGCTCCATGTAGCGCCGGATCTTCGTCCCGTGGTTCGCCATGACGTCCATCATCTTCCGGTTCGTGTTCGCGAACCAGGCGTTGTTCTTGAAGAAGTCGTTGTGGCCGTAGACGTGCGCCATGACGATCTTCTGGTCGACCCAGTTGTTCGCCTGGAGGAGGTACGCGTAGCACGGGTCGGTGTTGATGACCATCTCGTAGATCTTCTGGAGGCCGTACGTGTAGCCCTTCGAGAGCTGGTCGTAGTCCATCCCGAACTTCCAGTGCGGGTACCGCGACGGGAATCCCCCCTGGGCTGCGAGGATGTTGATCGTGTCGTAGTCGCAGACCTCGAAGACCTGCGGGAAAAAGTCGAGGCCGTAGTCGACGGCGTAGCCCTCGATCTCGTTCTTCAGCGCCAGGAGGTCGCCGGTGATCGGCTTCGAGCGGTTCATGCGTTACTTTCCTTTACCCAGGAACTCTTTGATCGAGTCCAGGATTCCTTCTTTGTTCTTGATCTTCGAGAGGATCAGCTTCTCGCCGCCGGTGCCGTACTTCGACGTGAGGTCCTTGTAGAACTGGCCCGAGCCGTAGCGCGACTCGACCTGCCCGTAGCAGAAAACGTTCGACACCGGGAGGATCACGCGGTCGAGGAGCTCGAGACAGAGCTTCGTGTCGTCGGCCGACCAGTTGTCGCCGTCGGAGAAATGGAACGGGTAGATGTTCCACTCGTTCGGGTTGTAGTCCTTCTCGATGATCTCCTTGCAGAGGTTGTAGGCCGAGCTGATGAGCGTTCCCCCGGACTCGCGGGTGCGGAAAAACGTGTGCTCGTCGACCTCCTTCGCGGTCGCGTCGTGAATGATGTAGCGGACCTCGATGTCCTTGTACTGGGACTTGAGCCAGAGGTTGATCCAGAACGACTCGGTCCGGACGATCTCCTTCTGCTCGTCGCCCATCGACCCGGAGACGTCCATCATGTAGATCACTACGGCCGCGTTCTGGAGCTCGACCTTCGTGTCCGCTGAACGGTAGCGGAAGTCGCGACGGATCGGAACGACGGCCGGGTTCTCCGGGTCGTAGGAGTCCATCGCGATCTGCCGCTTCAGGGCCTGCTTGTACGTGCGCCGCAGGTGCCGGAGCGAGTCCGGGCCCGTGGTGCCGATGTTCGTGTAGCGGTCGACGACGCTCTGGAGCGACTTCTTCCCCTTCGGCTCGATGTTCGGGAGCTCGAGCTCCTCGCCGAGGATCCGCGCGAGCTCTTCGAGCGAGAGCTCGACCTCGAGCTCCTTGTTGCCCTCGCCCTCGCCGGCCTCGCCCTGTCCGGGCTGGCCGTTCGAGTCCGGCTGGCCGTCGACCGGGTCGCCGGGCTGGCCCTGGCCCTGGCCCACGCCGCCCTGGGACTTGTCGCCGAAGCGGAACCGCGGGATGTCGATCGTCGGCATCGGGACGGTAAACTTATCCGTGCCCTTCGGGATGATCTGGTTCCCCTGGGAAACGTACTTCCGGAGGTTCTCGCGGATCTTGCCCTTGACGATCTTCCGGAAGCGGGCGTGGTCGCGTTTGATCGGATGGTCCACTCGGAATCCCTTTTACGACTTGATCGAGTCGCCCTTGGCGAAGATCGAGGCCACGAAGTTCAGCGCGTCCGTGGCGCAGATGTCGCAGTAATTGAAGTTCTTGATGAGCCGCGACTTCACGACCTCGATCTTCTCCTGGGTCTGCTTGTCGACGACGTTCGAGATGATCGTCGTAAGCTTGATCGTGTCGCGCTGGTCCTCGAAGAGTTTGAGCTCGAGGGCCCGGTGGAGCCGCTCGTTCATCTTGTAGTCGAACGTCTTCCCCTCG
>JBILTI010000117.1:0-5894 GCA_044371595.1 Bacteriovoracaceae bacterium | reverse complement strand
CTAGCACCCTCGACGTGGGTATGCTCTTTATCGTGGCCCATTTTTTTCTTGCCCTCTTCGTGGTTGTGGGCGAACGCGTTTGAAAGGACGAGAGAAAGTGCCGCAGCGATCATCGTGAGTTTCATCGGATCTCCTTTAGTTAGTTCCGTTGACATTTCGGTTCTCTAACGATGATATATCAGAAATCATGACAAGCTATCCGGTAGAAAGATACATCGACCTCGAAAACAATCCGTACCTCATGGGTCGGATAACGATCAACCAGGTCGCCGAACGGTTCCACGCGGAGATCGACGTCATCCACAGGGAGTCGCAGAAGATCTTCAAGCACGTCGACATCGTCTACAACGAGCTCTCCGAGGAGGAGGCGCTGATCGTCGGCGTCCAGCGCCTGCGGCGGTTCCTCGAGGAGATCGAGCGCCGCGCCGGCGCCGCTGGGCCGGACAAGCCGTCGTTACATTAGAGGGGAAACCATGAGCGTATTTAAAGTTTCGGACATGACCTGCGGGCACTGCGAGAAAGCGATCCGTCAGGAGCTCACGAAGGGGGATCCGCGCGTTAGAGTCGACGTTAATCTAAAGGACAAGCTCGTCACGGTCGAGAACCTCCCGGACGACCGCGTCCTGTTCCTTCTGCGCGAGGCCGGATACGCAGCCGAATCTGTCAAGTAATTGCCAAGGATTTGATTCGCATAATTCTTATACCCCTACTTGCTTATTGTTATCAGTAAAAATACTTTTTTTATTGCCCACCGTCAAAGCTGTATAAGTTTTCTTAATTATCGTTGAAGTCATAAGGGGGAAGGTTCGAAAAAACTTCCGGGCCTTTCACGCCCAGGAACTTCAGCATGGATGACTTTGAAATAGAGATTAAACGAGACTTCCTTCAGGAAGTGAAGGACCTGCTCTAGAGCGTCGAGTAGTCGTTCCTCGAGCTCGAACGGGACCCGGAGAACCAGGAGCTCGTCAACTCCATCTTCCGCTTCGCGCACAGCCTGAAGGGAACGTCCCGGGCCGTCGGCTTCGGCCAGATCGTCGAGCTGATCCACTCCGCGGAGAACCTCCTGATAGAGATCAAGAACGGGAAGATCCCCGTTACCCGCGCCATCGTCTCCGTCCTCCTGACGTTCAACGATAAGGTCTCGGAGATGATCGAAGGCCTCGCCGACGACGTTTCTCCGGCGACGTCGTTGACAAGTACCTGGGGGGCGCATGAGCGAGCTCCACTTGGGCGCCGACCTGAGCGCCGCCTCCGGAGACATCCAGTTCACGCTCCCGGCCGCCTGGCAGCGCGAACTCCAAGTCCCGTGGAGGATCTTCGAGCGCTTCGACGTGATCAAGGATCTCTTCCCACGGTTCCGCCTCCCGATCTGAAGCAAGGTCATCGGCCTCGCCCCGGGCGCCGTCATCCGCGCCAAGTTCGGGGCCCGCCGCGTGAGCTTCTCCGGCGCGCGCGAAAAGCGCGTCCTGATGGTCGAGGATTCGCCGACGATCCGGAAGCTCCTCCGCCACACGATCTCCGGCTTCGACGGCTGGCGCATCTGCACGGAGGTCGAACGCACGGAGGATATCCCGAGGGCGCTCAAGGCGCGCTATCCGGACCTCCTTACCCTCGACCTGAAGCTCCCGGGCCTCAACGGCGTGGAGGCGATGGAGCGGTTCCTCGCGCCGAAGCAGATCCCGACGATCCTCGTGACGTCGCAGCCGAAGGCCGACGGGGCCCTCATGATGGACGCCCTCTACGCCGGGGCGATCGACTATCTCCAGAAGCCCGAGTCGGAGAAGCTCGACGAGCTTAAGAACGATCTCTTGATCAAGATGGAGGCGGCGCTTCGATCGAAGTGGCACCTCAAGAAGGCCCCGGACCGGTCCACGGGGTCGCGGGCCCCGGAAACTTCGACCCCTAGAAGTTCCTCATCATCATCGGCTCCTCCACCGGGGGAACCCAGGCGCTCCAGGAGATCTTCACCCGGCTCCCGGAGAAGATCCCCCCTATCCTCGTCACCCAACACATCCCGGCCGGTCCTTCCTGATCGTCGCGAGCGAGCCGATCAACCGGTTCCGTCCCTCGGTCGAGTTCATGTTCCGGACGGTACTCAAGTCCTCGAACCCGACGGTCATCGCTGTGATGCTCAAGGGGATGGGGAAGGACGGCGCGGAGGCGATGCTCGAGCTCGGGAAGGAAAACCAGCAGCACATCAGTGAGCTCCGGACGCTGAAGCTCCGGTACGAGCTGAAGCTCCGCGAGACCTAGGCCGTGGAGCTCACCGAGGCCCGGAAGGTCGACGTCCGCGTGGGCGTCATGTTCGACGCCTACTACCAGTGGGACTTCCGGGACCCGAAGCGGGCCGGGAACAACAGTTCGGATATTTCGTACCGGAACAAGAACAGCCGCGACAACGGCTTCACCGTCAACCTCTTCGAGATCAACCGTGTACAAGTCGTTTAGGAATCTCGACTTCTACGCCGGCCTCGACTTCAGCGAGCAGCTGGAGCCGAACGAATTGGTCGGCGCCGACGCGGTCACGACGCACATCGGGCAGGCCTTCCTCCGCTACAAGCGGCCCGATCTCAGTAACCTCACGTTCAACAAAACCTACGGGGACCAGCTGATCTACGCCCGGGGGCCGTTCTCGGCGATCTACAACCTGATCTCGGGCTCCGAGCAGAACGACACGTCGGCGCAGACGAACCTGAACAAAGACGGGAACAAGATGACGATGCACGAGTTGATCCTCACGCACAACACGACGGAGAACCTGACGCTCGTTCTCGACGCTCTCGTCGGGACGAAGAAGGGCTTCGATTCGACGACCGGCGCCGATTCGGCGTGGACGGCGATCGTCGGCTACGCGGACGTCAAGCTCTACTACAACTTCTTCGTGAACTTCCGCTACGAGAACTTCAAGGACCTCACCCCCGGGAAGTCGGCGTCCACGCTCTTCTACAACGCGCCGTCGAACTTCGGGAACCCGGTCGGGGCGCCGACCTTCGACGCGTACACGGTGACGGGCCGCTAGGCGGTCGGGAACGCCTCCGAGGTGCGTATCGAGTACCGCCTCAACACGGCGACTAAGGTGATCTTCACTAATCACCACGGTACCTACGATAAGCAGCAGAGCACGGTGACGCTCGGCTGGGCCTACTCGATCTAAAGTTCTACGTCTCGGGCCGACCGGACCGGTCGGCCCTTCGTCAAAATCTTGGCGAAAAATCAAATCGATGGGATAATCGGGCAAACGGACGCCTAAGGATAACGCGCGTGCTTCAGCTCGAACTCTTTCCCCGGATGGAACTGCGGTCGCTGACCGACTTCCAGCGCCTCGACGCGACGGGGGTGCCGTTGCCGGACCGGAAGCGCCTGGCACACGTCCTCGAATTCTACCAGTCCCCGAAGCAGAACGACGTCATCCGCCGCCAGCACGCCGACCTCGTGGATCGGATCCTCGGCGTGCGCATCCGCTACGTCGAAGAGATGCTCGTCGCGGAGGCGCAGGGGTTCGAGCCCGACGGCTCCCACGAGACCTGGGGGCCCGCCCTGCACGCCGGGATCCAGACCTGGGTGGGCCTCGACCCGCAGACGCTCCAGACGCCGTACGCCGAGTGCCTCCGGATCCTCCAGCTCCTTCGGATCAGGCCCTACCAGCACGTGATCGACCTCGGCGCCGCCTACGGACGGATGGGGGTCGTGATCGGGGGCCTCTACCTCAAGAACTCGTTCCTCGGCTACGAATACGTCCTGGCCCGCGTCGACGAAGGCAACCGGATCTACGACGAGCTCGGCTTCTACCGCTGCCGCCTCGTCGCGCAGGACCTCGCCGATCCCGCGTTCCAGCTCCCCGAGGCCGACGTGTACTTCATCTACGACTACGGACAGGTCGAGCACATCGACCGGAACCTCAGGCAGCTCGAAGCGATCGCGCACCGGCGCCCGGTCAAGGTCGTCGTGCGCGGGAAGTTCACCAAGCGGATCATCGCTGACCGGCATCCGTGGCTCGACCTACGCTACGAAGGCCGGGGCGAAGAGCAGTTCTCGATCTACGCCGCCTACATCGCCTGACACTTCCAGGTCTCGGTCCCGGTGAGGGCGCGCTTCGCCTCGGTGAAGAGGAAGCAGCGGCGCTGGAGCCCGTAGTTCACGGCCACGCGGAGGACCTCGCGGTCGAACCGGCGGCGCTCGGGGTTCCAGCCCGCGAGCGCCAGGAACTCGTCCTTATCCGCGAAGAGTTTCCGCCAGGGGAACTTCTCGTAGGTGAGCTCGGGGAGCGGCCGGGCCCCGGCGGGGGCATAGACGTACCAGCGGGGGAAGCTCTTCTCCTGAGAAATGTACGTCGCGCCGGCGATCGTGACCTTTCCGACGGTCGTGTTCTGCGGCTCGCTGACCTCCCGGAACGCGAAGCCTTCGGGATGGGCCGCGGCCCGGTCGGCGAGGAACTCGGTACCGACGAGCTCCTTAGGCGCGAGCGTTTCGGCGTCGAAGAGCTGGATCGCGAGCTTGTCGGGGAAGGGTCGGTTCTCCCGGAGCAGGAGGACGGCGAAGCGGTCGCTCCCAAATGGATGGCCGTGGGACTTGCTGCATCCCGGGGACCTCCCCAGGAGTAAGCGGTACGTGTCGGAGGTGAAGTCCGTGAGCGGAAGGAGGTGCGGCGCCTTCCCGGGGTACCGGTAGAAGAGGAGCTCGCCGTAGCCGCGCTCGACGGGTTCAACGAACTTCGAGGCCCCGCGGATCAGGAGCTCCACCCGCTTTCCCTTGAAGGAGCAGAAAGTGTTGTCCCGGGCGAAGGATTTCTCGAACGCGTTGGAGGAATCCGTGGCGCCGAAGGCGAGGGAGAGGCTAGCGAGCAGGAGGGCGGCGATCATCCCAAAATCTTATACCCGGCGGCGTCAGGAAACAATAGTGTCTTGCCGCCCTTTCCGGGCCCCGTCGAGGGCGAGGTCGCTCCGGAGGCTGACCTCCGTCGGGAGGACCTGCACCGTCTGCGTGGGGTAAGCAAAGGAAATTCCTTCGGCCTCGAAGGCGGCCCTCAGGTCGTAGAGGATATCCTGCTGGATATCCATGTGGAGGTCGTAGTCGTCGGAGAGGACCCAGTAGACGGTCTCGAGGTCGAGCGT
Source organism: Bacteriovoracaceae bacterium (assembly GCA_044371595.1). Lineage (GTDB taxonomy): Bacteria > Bdellovibrionota > Bacteriovoracia > Bacteriovoracales > Bacteriovoracaceae > Peredibacter. The sequence continues at coordinate 783 of JBILTI010000117.1, read as the reverse complement.
CGTTCCGATCCGCATAAAATGGCACCGCTCGAAGCGGACGTTCCGCTTCGTCCGGATGATCGCGGCCAGGAGCGAGACGGCCGTCTTGACCTTCTCCGACGGCGTCGGGAGCGGCAGCGACAGGAGCAGCGCCACGCGCCGCTCGTGCATGCGCTTGAAGTTCCGGATCCGGGCCGCGAGGAGGTCGGAGTTTGAGAAGATGATTTGCTCCCCGGAGAGCGAGCGCACGCGCGTGGTCTTGAGGCCGATCTTCTCGACCTCGCCGAGGAACTCGTCGACGATGATGAAGTCGCCTACGACGAAGGGCTTATCGAGGACGATCGAGAGCGAGGAGAAGAGGTCGCCGAGGATCTTCTGGAGCGCCAGCGCCACGGCGATGCCGCCAACGCCGAGGCCCGCGATGATCGTCGTGATCCGGATCCCGAGGTTACTCAGCGTAAAGAGGAAGAGCACGGAGAAGAGGAGCATTCGCGCGAGGAGCTGGATGAGGCTTATCGAGCTCGCCGCGGCCCGGTTCCGCTGGATCTTCTTCGTGACCACCGCGCCGATCCACATCTCGAGGAGATGGTGCGACCAGATCGCCACCTGCCACATGGCGACGACGAAGAAGATCCGGTTCGCGTAGAAGTCGACGGCCTTCGAGTGTTTCACGAACTTCACCGCGGCGTAGAGCGCGGCCGAGGCCATGAAGAAGTGCGTCGTCTTCTCGGCGGCGAAGACGACGACGTCGTCCCACTTGTTCCGGGTCCGGCCCGTGAAGCGGGCGATCTTCGTCGTGAGCAC